>JAGYNC010000287.1 GCA_018400135.1 Victivallaceae bacterium | reverse complement strand
GACAGCACAACCTCAACCTCAACTTTCTCGTTGACATTAGGCATGGCCAATTCCGGGGCCACGGCGAAAAATACCTCTGTCCGCGCATCCGGATCAAGGGAGAAATCTTGTTCGAGTTTTTCCGGCTCGACCGTCATGGTCAGGCGATTGCGGAAAACCACTTTCCCAGACAACGGATCGAGTCCTTTATTCCGCAACCCAATCACCAATCCGGGAGTCGCGCCGGCACGGGAATTGGCAACAATTTCCAATGGATGTTCAATGGTCAATTCGCTTTCGAGAACGGCAAAAACCATGTCGCCTTTTTTCAACAGCGCGCGCATGGGAAACGTTCCGATCCGGGCATCGGCGGGAATTTTGATTTCGGGACGCGCCAGAAGTCTGCCACTCCTCAATTCCGTCTTCACGGAACTTTCGAGACGATTGGGACCGAACACATCAAGCCGAACTTCAGATTTTCCACTGATTTCCAATTCGGTAAGATCAACAGCCGCAGACGAGTTCTCCCCCTGACAAACACGCATCTTAGCCAGACCGCCGGAATGAAGTTTGAAATCAAGTCCGGGTGCTTTACGGTCGAAAATCAGCGTCGCGGGATGGCTCGGCAGTTGAATGACTGATTTACCGTTGACCGGCGTTACCCTGACTGTTTTGCCGAACATATCCTTGAACACATAGGGCACATCGCATTCGACCGACAGCGTCTCGGGCTGGAATCCTGACATCGTTTCCAACCCGCAACGGGTCGAGTCGCCGGCATCGAAAATATAGACTTTGCTTTTCCCCAGTGTCAACGACTTTCTGAATTCCGTCCAGTCGAAATCCTTGAGCATATTGTAATAGGTCATGGTGCGCAGGAGTGGCATAACGCTCCAACCGCCGCCCAGGCGATTCTCGTGCCAGCGGTGCTTCTCCAATCCCGGTGTCATGGCGATTTCAGACGCCATCACTGGACGATCGGCTAACTGCGCGAGACTGTAGCCGCTTTGGCTTAAATTACCGCTCAATGTGTCTTCAATATCGGGATTTTTCAAAGGCCGTTTTTGCGGCGGGGTGTAGTAGTTGATGGCGACAAATCCGTGTTCCATCAACTCCCATACTCCAGACAACATTGCCGCCGATTGATTCAACTGTGAGGCACCGGCGATGATCGAACATTCCGTGGTAGTCAGGGATGGAAACGGCTTTTTCAGTGTGTTTTCATAATATGATTTCAACCGTTTGAATCCGTCCAGATCAAAACGCGAACTGTAGAGATGGGTGTTGATAAAGTCGGCACATTCATAAAGCCGATTTCGTTTAAAATCATCGAACTGCCCCCCTTTCCCATAAACGGTAACACCAACTTTCTTGTTCGGAAAATTCTTCTTGATCGCGGCATATGCCTTTCTATGCAGATCAACCGCCCGTTCGGTGAGAGGCCGTTCCAGTCCTGCCGGAATTACCCAGTCGATCGCGGCATCGTTCACTCTTATGAATTCGATGATATACCTGACATAGGCATCCACGTCATAATCAACAGTAGTCCGCCCGCGGTGATCAACAATCCCCTTTTTTCTCTGTGCACCGAGAGGGATGAACCGTTCGATCGGAACCTGTTCAATATTGGGCATGTAGGTTGTAACCGGGAATGTCGGCAGTTTCAGAGTCACATCAATCGGTCCCGGATATTCCGGCTGATCCTTGCGCCAGTCGTAGTTGAACATGCAGGTACGCACGCTTCGCACCTTGCGGAACACATTCTGCTCGACCACGTCATGGGCGAACTTTGAAGTCGCATCGTAAAAATGAGGACCGTGTCCCCACCTCAAGCTGTGTGTCGTCCACGTATAGAAACGGCTTCGGGAAAGATCAAGGCCGCTGTAATCAAAGTATTCGACCACGCCGTAAGGCATGGCATCTTCCGCCAGAATTTTGCCGTCCACGACCAAAGCGACATGAATGGAGAATAGTCTTCCCGTCTCGGCGGCCGCAGTCGCGGCGATATTAATTCGCTTGAGAAGATTATTATGCCGGGTTATTCCACGTTTTGTCGCTGGCCGATTGGCATAAAATGATGAGTCAGCCGCCGGAGCGGACGGCAACACCGGCAGTGTGCCCTCGGCAATGACGGTCTTTTGGAAATCGCGTATTTTGAAGTTCAGCGCCGCGTCCGAAGGTGGACCGATGGTCTCCATATCGGGTGCGTAGATCAAAGCATCGAAACGCAAATGGTCTCCCAGGTAGAATAATCCTCCAGGTGCCGGCGTACTCAACAATAAACGATACGGCGATTCTTCAGCCGCCTGTCCGGTTGAGGTTTCTCCTGAAACGGCAACGACACGGACATCCGCGAGATAGCAGGTTCCGCGCGCCAACGGTTTCGGCCATGTGAACTTCAGTCTGAACCGTTCAATCCCTTTGGGCACCACATACGCATAATATTTCCAATGCAGCGCGTCGCAAACCCGTTTTCCCCATAAATAAGGGGTCTGTAGATTGCTGTCCCACTCCAGATAAATATCACCGAGTATTCCGGCAGGATTATCATTCCGGTCAACCTGCTCCAGCGAGACCACCGCCGCATAGGTGAAGTCCGGCTGAACGAGATAATTATCGGCAGCCCAAAACCCGACCTCGACCGCACCGCCATCGGTTTTGATGATCGGTGAAATCCATGATGTCGGCGTATTGTCGTCATCCTCGCTATCGCGCCGGATTTTGAGGCTTTTTCCGCCGGGAAGACGCGAGACCGACGCAAGTTCCGCCTTCCCTTCCTTTTTCCAACCGTCATCCCCGTTGCTAAAATTGCTTGTGAACAATATTTTTCCTCCGATAGCGTTAGTTGTAATACTCATAATAAAAAGCACCATGCCGATACAATGTATTATCATTATCTCTCCTTCTCTTTTTCTACTAAAGTTTTCCTGTTTTTTTGATCT
>JAGYNC010000286.1 GCA_018400135.1 Victivallaceae bacterium | reverse complement strand
TGGTTGGCTCGCGTACCCCTCGTACCCGTACTCGTACCCATTCCCATTCCCGTTCCCGTACCCGTACTCGATGTCCCCTTCGCGAATCTGTTTCCTCGTGCACGTGAACGTGTACCGCTCCGCTGTGAACGTGTACGTTTCTGAGCCATCATGTTCAAAAGTATCGAAACGGCGAGAAAATGCAAGGCGCGCCAGCGCCTACGAACTTGGAAATTGGACATTCCTTGTTGGCTGTTGGATATTGAAATTTTCCCCGAAATAGAAGAACCGGATTGATGCAATCGCCCACTTGAAATGAGGTGGAAAAAAGAAAAGCCTTGAGCGTAAAACGCTCAAGGCTTTTCGGGGGTATTAGATGGTGTCTGAGATTCAGCGGCGGACTTTTTCAGCCGCGCGGCGGATACCGGCAACCATGGTTTTGATAGCGTCGTCAGTCAATTTTGGATGCATTGGCAGGTTGAGTTCACGTTTATAGAAGAACGCGTTGGCGTTCGGGCATTGATTCTGGTCATAGCCCATTTTCTTCAAGCCGGTGAAATGGTAAGTTGGTTGATAGTGGAGAATTCCCTGGATGCCTTCTTCCTTGTAAAGAACGCGCATGAATTCGTCCCGGCTCGCGCCCAGCTCTTCTTCCTCGACGCAAAGGGTGTATAGGTGGAATACGTGTTTGCATTCTTCCGGCTCGAACACTGGCGTGATCCCTGTGATGTCCTGGAGTCCGGCGGTAATTTTATGGCCGATTTCGCGCCGTTTGTCGGTGAGCATCTTTGCTTTGTCCACCTGACAGCAGCCGACGGCGGCCTGGATTTCATTCATCCGGTAGTTGTTGCCCCAGTGGCCGTTCCAGTCGTCGACATCAAAGTGTGACGGCAACCAGTAATCGAGGTCGGATTTTTTCTCGCAGGCGATATTGCCGAACTGCCAGCGGTGGTCTTCCGGCTTCCAGTGAGTCAGATTCATGCAGCGAAGCATTTCGATGCCCTTGGCAAACTCGTCATTATTGGTGGTAATCATGCCGCCTTCGCCGCACGTGGTCATGTTCTTCAGCGAATGGAAGGAGAAAACTCCGACATCGCCGATCGAACCGGCCTTGCGTCCTTTGTATTCAGCCGTATGGGCATGCGCGCAGTCTTCGAGTACGTAGAGGTTGTGTTTTCTGGCAATTTCCATGATCGGGTCCATATCCACCATCAGGCCGCCATAGTGTACCACATAGATGGCCTTGGTCTTTGGGGTAATGAGTTTTGCGACGCTTGCCGGGTCAATGTTGTAGGTGCGCGGATCAATATCAGCGTAAACGGGGATGCCGCCTTCCTTGAGAATTACCAGCGAGGTGGCGATAAAGGTATTGGGCGTAACGATTACTTCGTCGCCTTTTTTGATGTCGAACAGTTGTGTGGCAACGTGCATACCGGTAGTGCAGTTAGATACCGCGAGCGCGTGTTTTACGTCGCAGAGTTTGGCAAATTTGTCCTGAAACTCGGCGGTTTTCGGTCCCATGGTCAGCGTGTCCTGTTTCATCGCTGCCAGCACTGCTTGTTCTTCTTCCTCGCCGTAAATTGAACCCATGAAAGAATAGGGCACTTTCAGTTTTACGCCGTCATTGGTTGCATACGAACTGGTGATTCCACCATCGGTTTCACCGCCGGTGATGTGTTTTTTGTCTACTTCCTTGCTCATTTTTCGTCTCCTTGTTTTTTTAATGTTCTTCCCATTCGGCTACTATCCGGCACGGCAATTGCACAGTGCCAGCGAACGGCAACGGCAATACTGTTACTCTCACCCGCGACGCGGAGGGCAGGCGGCTGAGATTGACCGGTTGACAGACTGTCGCGATTCCCGCTTCGAAGAGGCGAAAAAAGACACCTTCAAGCGCCGGGGACTCGTAGATGTCTGAAACCAGCAACGCCACTCCCTGTTCGACAATCCAGTTTACCGCTGTCTTGTCCAGATAGACGGCGCGTTCGAGGATTTCGTCAAAGCGTTTTTTCCCGAGCGCGTTGATAATCAATGCGTCGCCGTGTTCCAGGTATCCGGAACAGTGTTCCGCCAATTCCGCCGCATCGACAGCTCCGGTAACGCGGTTCAGACGGATTACCCGAGCCGGACGGCGAAAGAGTTTTTCCAGCGGATAGTTGCTCATATCCATGCCATCGTCGGTTTCGGCGATATGTCCGGGCAGATCGAGATAGGATCCGACCATCGAATTCATTTTGAGATTATGACAGACCCCGGTATAGCTGATATTGCCGGATTTTAGACTCAGTCGATAATCTTCAACTTTAAATTCAGCTGTTCTCGGTTCGTTAAATGTCAGATCCAGCAGTTTCATAAGTTTACAGAGACAATATTTTTAGTTTATTATCGTCATTCAGTTCAACGCGTTGGCCGGTGCGGCGCGACTCGTCGGCTGTGTCAATAGCCTGTCGCAGAGCCGATATCATACCTTCGATTATTTCGCAAGTGATTTTCTCGCCGGTGGCGGCATTGGCGCATTCCGGATTTCCCATGACGCCGACTTTTACCGATACACGCTGTTCCGTCAGGGGAATCTCTTGTCCCATAGTGGTAAAACTGGCGCGGCGCTGATAGGAATCGGGGTCGTTTCGCAGCATCTCAGCAACTTCTGTTTCATCCAACACAATTTTGTCTCGTACGGCTTCCGGTGTCCAGTACTTGATCAGCGAGGTTTCGGCGGCTCCCGCGTGGTAATCCTGAGATTTAAACATCTCCAGCCACGTGGGAGAAAAATCCCAGGGCGGCACCAACATGATCAGAGTGTCCTTCAACGCCGGATTGAGCCATTTCAGGATGCGTAGCGACTCCTTAAGATGAAACAAGCTTTCGCTCCCGCCATGGCCGGGAATAATAATAATATTTTCAAAACCCTGACGTACCAGAGATTCAATAATTTCACCGATCAGA
>JAGYNC010000285.1 GCA_018400135.1 Victivallaceae bacterium | reverse complement strand
GACGCTTTTCGCCGCAGGTTATGCGCATTACCCGTTTTCCAATATGTTCCAGTATTTCGGACCGATACATGACGGCGTGGTCTGGCCGCTTTATCTCTATCCGGAAAACAAACCGCTGGCACCGACCTGGAAGCTGGAATTCGGCACCAGTGGTGACCATATCGGGGAATGCCTGGAAAATCATACCATTGATGAAGCCATCATCCTGTGCGGCGAGATGGCGGAGAAATGGAAGCGCGGCGTTGACCTCCTGAAAAAACTGGAAAATGCCTTCAAGCACAATCCGGAACGGCTCAAGGACATTGGCCTGGCGGAAACGCTCGGCATCCAATTTGCCGCCGGACATGCCATTCTCCGTTTCTATGCGTTGCGCGAACAGCTCTTCGCGCCAGGCTGTCCTGCACCGGCGACAGTTCTCGACGACATGGAAAAAATCGTCAAGGCGGAAATAACCCGCAGCGAACGGCTGGCAGAGTTGTGCGGAAACGATTCCCGTCTGGGCTTTCATTCCGAAGCGGAAGGTTATAAGTATTTTCCGCAAAAAGTTGCATGGCGGATGCAAATGCTCGAAAATTTGCTGGAAGAAGACTTCGTGCAGGCGAAGCAGGATATTGCCGACAACCAATTCAAGTTGCCGCCACCCGAGCACTGCCCCACTTACATCTGCGGCAATGATAATATCGAGAATTGCGACTCGTTCCGCTGGCGGGCGGAATGCGGCAACCAACAATTGAGTTTTTTCATTGAATGCTTGAATCAGGGTGAACCGGATCAACTTCTGCTTGCTCTTTCCACCGCCAATACCCGATACCCGTTGTTTGTTAATTTGGATAAATCAGGCAAACTTTATGCGGCAAATGCGGTCAAGGCCGACGTCTCCAGCGATGCGGACGGCTGGCGGGCCATCATCAACATTCCACTTGATTCAATCAGTAGCGACGCTTTGGACGTGGCGAAGCTGAATATCACCAGAACCGTGAATTTCAACGAAAAAACGGAGATGCACAGATGGCCGATTTCAAGCAACACTCCTGCCTATCGTCTTAATCTGGGATTATACAATCCGCAACAAAACGGCGTATTCGTCATGAAGCAATATGATTACAACAGGAACAAATGACAGTACAGGTATTAGCCAACAACACTAACAGCAAAAGGGGACCGGAAATATGAAAGCGAGAAAAACACGTACGTCGTTGAGGTTCACACTGATAGAGCTCCTCGTCGTGATCGCCATCATCGCAATACTGGCATCAATGCTGCTGCCGGCATTGAATAAGGCTCGCCAAAAAGCGCAGACGACTATTTGTGCAAACAATCTGAAAACTCTGGGACAATACTATTTTTTTTATGCTGATGACTATGATTCTCTTTTGCCAAATTATGGCAACAAAAACGTAACAAAATTATGGTACACTACGGGAACAACGGGATACTTGCACCCATATTTGAGTTCCAACATGCAGAATTCGCCAGGGTTGTTTTGGATCGGTGTTGTAGGACGAGGCTACAAGGGGGTTCAGGGTCGTTCACTTCTGTCATGTCCATCTTTTCGGCATTTTGGAAACGCAGATTGGGATTGGGTTGGAACATATGCTCCCAGTCTTCCGGTTGCCTATGCCGGAGTCGACACATTTACGGATATTTATTACAAGCTAAGTCGCAGCAAAACTCCGTCGAAGAGTGGGCTTCTTTATGAAATTACAGATGCCAACTCATTCCGAACTATTGTTTCAAATGCGGCTGCCAGACATATGAACAATAGTGGTGCCAACGTTATTTATATGGATTTACATGTTGCTCTAAAAAAAACCAACTTAATCATCAATCAAATGGAACCGACGCCAACACGCTGAATTCCTGATGAAAACAAACCGGCCTATCGCAAAATGGTTTCGGTTGAATGCAAGTGTGAAAAATAACGTTGATAAACAGGAAAATTTTAGAAAGTAGGAAACGATTTTGAAAAAATATCTATTCGTATTTCTTGTTGGTGCTTCTGCCGTCTTAGGATTGGAGGCTGATGATTTTAAAAAACATCTTGTTTTTCATTTCAATTTCAAAGAGGCTACAGGCAAAAAAGAAATAAAAGACGTGACCGGCAAATTCCGCTGTATCTGCGAAAACAATAATTTTGTTATTCAGCGTGGCGCATTAAGAACGGCCCCGGTTGCCAAAATATATATACCCAGCGAAAAACTGCCTGATATTTCAGAAAAACTTACAGTTTCTGCCTGGATACTGAAAAGGGCCACGCCAGATGCCACCCCTATTTTAATGAAAGGACAATATTACGAACCTCTGGAATTTCTATTTTCAGTCGGCTGGCGTTATCCGGTTTTCTGCTACCGGAACCAGCCGAAACAGGATTTTTGGAAAGGAGTATATTATTGTGGTGATTTCGGCGGCAGAATATACTACGGGGAAAAAGACTTTCTCATAGCCCCAGACAACCTGATAGAATCTTCCGGCTACTGGAAGAATGTAACCGCCACTTTTGACTGCGGCGAAGTAAAAATCTACGTTAACGGTATTTTGACAGCCCAAACAAAATCCCCAAAACCGGAAAAACTAAAAAGAAATAATATGCCGATCTACGTCGGGGCTTCCAGGCTGGCAAAAGAGGATTTGAATTTCAAAAGCTCGGATATGCTGATAAACGACATCCGGCTTTATGATGAAGTCCTGCCGCCTGAAGCGGTAAAAAAGCTTTTCGAAAGCGACAGTAAAAATTATGATTTGACTTGCCTTATTCCTCAAGGAGAAACTCACCTTAATGCTCTGCCTCCCTGCAGAGATTATCCGTTTGATCCCAATTACGACCCTGAATTCAAAAGAAAACTGCTGCTTACTGCGGAATACGAGGAAAAACTTAAGGCCGGAACAATTGAACATGAAAAAATAAACTCGGCAAAAGTCATCAAGGAA
>JAGYNC010000284.1 GCA_018400135.1 Victivallaceae bacterium | reverse complement strand
CGAAAACTCCCGAAAAACCAAACCCTGCAAATCCAAAAACTCAATCATTGTCCACCCCCCCGACATTCAAACTCACACACGGCCGTAACCAGCAGTGGTAAAGCCCTCTCTGCGCGCTGAACATCCCTCAACTGCCCTTCTGCTTTGATCCTCGACCGCGCAACCGCATCCTTTACCGCCTCTGCACGTGTCTCCCCAAACCCCTGCAAAAGCAACGAGCCGAAGCCGGATTCCATCTGAAAACTCGCGTGGTAATAAACCGATCCACCATCATGCAAGCACGGCTTGATCTCTCCAGTCTTCCTTCCATCAATCACCACATCTGTTTTTTCCAACCCCAGCTGAACCACCCGCGAATTAATCATTTTCACTGAATTTATATTGCCCATTAATACCCCCAATCATTCTGTCCTTAATAATTCTGATCACCCTCTCCCGCTCTGTGCCCTTGTGCCTCTGCCCCTTACATACTCATGCGCCCGAAACATCGCCTCATGCGCATCCTTCGTCTTCCGATGCGCCGGCAGCTTCTCAAACGCCCTGGAACAAGCCTGCAAATCCGCCGCATCCTCCGGAAAAATCAACTCCTCCAGCGGAAGCACCCCGTACGCAATTGCCACAATCGAATTACTCGCCGCCCCCGTATCCCGACCCTCGCCCATCTCCATAAACCCCGCCTTCGCCGCCCGATCCAAAAGAAACCGCACATCCTCATTCAGCAAGTTTTCGCGATCCAGCAGCGCATCAACCGCCCGATTTGCCTCACTTAATGCCCTCGCTCTATAATCCATCTCAACCACCTTTCTGGTTACGCTTCGCTTTCAACCTTATTTTCCACACATTGGAACTTCCGCAGCGCGAAAACTCCGTCTGGATCACCCGCGACCCAACCGCATGAACCTGCGAAAGCATCTTGCCCATCCAGTTCGGTTGCGGAACCGCCTTGCGCTCGGAGGCAGAAAGGACAGATTTCCGGGAGGTCATTTTTTTGAAAAGGACTGTCGCCGACCCCTCAAACGAACCCCCGTTGTCAACAAGCCATTCGCGCAGTAGATAAATCAGAGAATCAACACGGGCCGAGCCAGTATCCTTAAACACCTCAAAAGCAGTCTCCGGAGTATTTGGCACAATCCGCAAATCAATCACCGGACGCTCCGAAGACCCGCCACTAATACGAAACCGGCTGATCGCAAAATCACCCGTCATCCCAACCGTCTCGCGAACAAACCGCTCAACCGCTGCACCAAACTTCGCCTCACCCTGTAACGCGGCCTTGCTCACGCCACTGCCTCCGCCAAATCTTCAGCAATCAACCGGTCGAGCCCCTTGTTCAAAACGGATGACCGGGAGCTGTGATCCATCGCCTTAATGGCATCCAAAGCCCTGATTCGATCCGCTCCGCGAACCTCCACAGTGACAACTACTTTTTCGGTTTCTCTTGCTTTCATGATTCCCAAGGTAGCAAAAACTACCATAACGGGCAAGTAAAAAAATGGAAAAAAAGGGGGCGGCCATGTATGAACCAATAAAGACGGGGGTTTTTGGAATGGAAAAAAGGACTAATAAGGTTGGAATACGACTTACTGATGAGCACTTAAAAAAGCTCAACGAGTACTGTGAGATCACGGCAGCAAGTCCATCCGGCGTCATTAATGCACTAGCCGAATCGTATATTCAGGCCATGATCGACGGCGAAACCTTCATTTCTCCGAACGTCAAAAATTTGCAATGCAATGAATTGCTACTCGCCGCCGATCCAACGGAAGAGTATAAGACGAAAAAAGAGCAGCGGCGTGCCGGATAATTCAATTCCCGATTAAAAATTAAACTTAAATAAAGGCACAAAATGAGCTTGTTTAAATCAGATAAGATCGTCTTTCAGGTTCAGGGATCATCGGCAGATCCTTATACAGTTACGTTTTATAAAAAAGGCAGAAACTTTTCTGCAATCTGCACTTGTCAAGCGGGACAAAATGGCATGTATTGCAAACATCGGTTTGGAATCATGAACGGCGATCCATCCAATATCACAAGCCAGAATACAAATCAGGTAAAAACCATTCAGGAATGGCTTATCGGCACTGATGTAGAACAGGCCATGGAAGAAGTTGCTCTCGCCGAAAAAAAAGCGGCAGACGCAAAAAAAGAACTTACAAAAGCAAAGAAAAATTTGGCGAAATCAATGTATGACTAAACCCATCTATTTAATAATTATGAAAAAAATTCTTTTAACATCCGTCATTCTGTCAATTTTAACAGCATGCACGACCTTGCCACCACTTTCTACGCCATCAGGAAAACCGGAAATCACTATAGTAAAAGAAAAAAAAGAAGCGGCAGAGAACCAACTTATCAATAAAATGATCAGCTTTAATTATAGTCTAGAAAATCAAACGCCTCACTCGATTACATTTTCCAGATCTCTTTCCGGCTGGGAAGCAACCGCAACATTAATCGGCATTGGAAACAGCTACTCATCGAATCCAATGCGACACGCACAATTTTCTTTCATTACAATCAACGACAAATGCAGGATCATTCTCTCACGATACTGGGCGACTTGTGAAAACGTCGGCGGAAGAACAGGATCAATGGAAGTAACAAATAAAAGCTTTCTTCACGGCTTTCAGAACGATCTAGAAAACATAAAATCGCGCCTATAAACCAACTATCAACGAAACCGGCAAAACAGCCTTGTTTATCATAAAAAACCAACGACTTACAACAAACCCCGCCTTTCGACTCCCCTTACCTCCACCAAAAAAGCCCAATAAAACGGGCTTTTTTTGGTTTCGGTATCAACGGTTTTTATGCGCTTGCGCGCGCTTAACAGTTGTGCTTATCTTGTCGCATGGCGGTTTTTAAGCAGAGGGGTTCGCGGTTTTGGTGGGTTTCGATTTATCGGCCGGGCGGGAAAAGACGATATTTTTCGACGGGTACC
>JAGYNC010000283.1 GCA_018400135.1 Victivallaceae bacterium | reverse complement strand
GGGAATACCAAAACCGTCGTTGTCGCTTCCGTTCCATTTCAGTCCATTCGTCGTCAAGTCGATGTCCGGATAGCCGTCTCCGTTGGAGTCCAGCAAAATATCGGCATACATGTTGGAGACTGAATTACCAATGCTATCCCAATCCGTTCTTGCCAGATTAAAGCGGTGATACCACTCGTCGAGGTCGGGTTGATTGTCGCCGTCGAGGTCAATCCAGACTGCTTCGCGACTCTTTTCGGCGCCGGGGTGTAACCATTGCCGAAACTTATTTTTCAGCGTTATATTATTCCCAAGTTCCAAATCGGAAAACATGGTGGCATAATCGTTCCAGTTGCCCGGGCACTCGCCAACAAACGTTCCGGAGGTGCGGTTAAACTTGTCAGCCACATCTGTAGTGATATCGGTATCGGTCGGGCTGAGAGAACGGACATTAATCTCGTTGACTTCAGCGCCAACCCGTACCTCGTCATAAGTGCTTTCATTAACATCCTCTTTAGAGAGATAGTTGGCATTGATCGGGGAAAACGGCAGCGACACATAGGCAAATCGTCCGATGATACGTGGACTCCCATTCATATCAACGCTGATGTACTCCCAGTTGACATCGTTTTTGTAGGTATCTTCTTCCCATTCGAACAAAGGATATTCTTCCTCAACAGTAGTTAATTTATCCAACATATCAGAATTTTCGGGATTCGAGGAACTCTCTCCGGGAAAAAATCCCTTACTGCACTCTAACTGTCCACCGAATTGTTCGATCAGAACCGAAATGCGATTCACCGCCGCGTCGGCCAATAGTCTGGACGAGTTTGTATTAGCAACATTATGCGCCGCTTTGTGATCAAACAAAGCATCCCTGACAAAGGCCAGCGCGATAATACTCAGCAACATCAGAATAATCAGCGAGAACAACAAGGCAACGCCCGCTTCTAAGCGCTTTTTAGTCTTATTAATTACCTTTAGCATGACCGCATCCTTCATTTTAATATTGCAAAATCAACTTCATTATCAATTCTTCGGCGACAAATAGACCATTTTGGAAAAAGTGCGCAACTTCTGTCGTCTGATTCTGTAAGCCAGTCCGGTATCGTTGGCTCGCAACGCTTCTATCCAGGCGTTCCAGTCGCCGCCGGCAAACATCTGCAAGTCGATTTTAACCGCCGCCGGAAATGGGGTACCGCTACGCCGGGTATAACCGCCAACCTGATAGCCGGAGTTGTCGTTCAATGTTCCATCGTAATAGAGTGGCTGCAACGTTTTCATCTCTGGGGGATCGACACTGTAATCCATTGTGTAACAGGTAAACTGGAGGTCGTAAACATACGGTATCACCTGTCGAAAATTATCATAGCTGGGATTTCCCTGTGGCGTGTCAATGTCAACCGGATCGTCGCCGGTGGTATCAATCCAGATTTTATTCAGGCGGTTATCAAGTGCATCATTGAAAGGATTTTCGGCAAAATTGTAGCGGGGCGAATTATCATCGCCGGTACAACTGCGGATCAACCACCCACCGTCAATTTTCGTGCCGTCCGGATTAGTGAAAGCTTTCCCTGCCGGCACAAAAATATAGCGCAATTCGCAAATCCGCGAATTCGCGTCATTGGATTTTACGTCGGTTATCGCAATGAAATTCAATTCAGTAACGCTCAACCCGTCTTCATAATAGTTGTCGGTAATCGGTGAATCCTTCGGCGTGCATTGTCTGAACCAAAACGGAAAGATGCCCTGAACCGAATCCTCGTTGTTGTACATGGCTCCCTGTAAATCACGGGCAATCAAATCAAGAGCAATTCTCGCGTCGGCATACAACTGATTGCGTTGAGTCGCATTGCTGTAAACCTGCTGTGCCGAATTGAATAAACGCATCATCACTACCGACATGATCAGAAAGACAGCCATCGCTACCATGATTTCAATCAGAGTAAAATTGCGTCGCTCCATGATGTTTTCCCTTCTCATTCAGGCCTCTTGATTTCCAGATAATAGTAACGTTTCTCACGTTCCGCGTAGGGCCGTTCCAGTGGCCAGCTGATTTCCACATTCAGTCCGGCATAATGAGAAAACGTGTTATCACTCTCCTCCAGCGGCGAACCATTAACCAACACTTTAGTAGAAACTGCTGACTTCCAAACCACCAATGCGGCAGAAAAATCCAGTCCTGCCGCATTATCGGCACCCTGAGTAATGAAAAACACCTGCTTCCCGGCAGGTAAGACAGGGCCGTAGGAAGAACATTCAAAAATATCCAATCCTCTCGCCATCTGAGTCGGCGAACCGGTGCGCAGATGTTCAAGAAATGCGTTGCTCCACGTATCCATATTTGCCGCAACGTCAGGAGGTCCATCCGACAAAAAACCACTACTGCCGAAAAGCGCATCGAAATTGGCCCTGTCGGCGTTGGCCCGTCCTTGTATGTAGGACATAAACTGATCGGCGGCGTCAGCCGAATAGTTCTCCGCCACCGCGTTTCTGGAGGCAGTCAGACCAACCGGAAACAGCGCCATAATGCTGATCATCCCAAACGCGATAACTGCCATCGCCAGAGCCACTTCAATCATATTAAAGTAATGAGTATGATGAAATTTGTTCATTGTTCTCCATGCTCAAAAAGGACAGAATATTCCAATTTGTTTCGCGTTGCGAATTTTGAATTTCAAAGTGAGTCACAAAAAAAGCAAACTATCTCAATAATACATCAGAACTCATGCAAAAACAACTTATTTTTCGACCGGACTCCTGGAATCTCAAACAAATTGGGAATGGCGAGGAAAGTGAAACCACTAATCTTCACTAATCCGACACTGACGGGAAAGGGAAATTAAAAATTAAAAATGCGAATGGGGAGAGGCGAAAACCGCTATTCGGCGCTGTTGAGGAGAACGGATAACGAGTAGAAGCCGTTCCAATCGGTAATGCCTCACTCTTTGGGTGGGGTCGAGGCT
>JAGYNC010000282.1 GCA_018400135.1 Victivallaceae bacterium | reverse complement strand
TTTCTCGCCGTCTCGACATGATGGCTCAGAAACGTACACTTTCACAGCGAAGCGGTACACGTTCACGTGCACGAGGAAGCAGATTCGCGAAAGGGACATCGACGGGTACGAGAACGAGTACGAGAACGAGAACGAGAACGGGTACGAGGGGAACGTGAGACAACCAGAGAGTTCAGTCGACTCGCAATAGCTCGCGCCCGACCCTCGCCAATGGCGATCAATTCATTCGTTTCCAGCAGTTCGTATTCTCTTTCCTTGATCACTGGATATTCTGAACAGAGCACTAATTGTTCCTCCTCGGATGTCGTAACCTCGACCCCACCCAAAGAGTGAGCGATTACGACTTGTTCATGGCGATAATAATAATCGGATGGTAGGTGAGGGTAACCGCGCCGCCGCCGCAACTCGCGATATATTCGGCGATGAATTTTTTCAAACCTGACTTGGTGCGGATTCTGCCGGAACCGGCGGTAACCCCGGTATTTCGCAGGTGTTTGAGTACCTCCAGCGGATGTGAAAAATTCAGTTGCATAATGTTTTCATGAAAACAGCAAATCCGAAAATGGGCGGCAACCAGTTGTTTTAATTCCGCTGGTGAGTGATAATGCATAAAATCGCCCTGTAATTCAGCTATTTCACGCGCGTTATCCGGGCCGAAAGTGGAAAATGCCAGGGTGCCGCCCGGAGCCAGATGCTTTTTCAGGCGGGGTAAAAATGTTGATAATGTGTCCAGCCACTGAAATGTGGCGTTGGAGATAATCAGATCAAGATTGTCGGGTAATGGATCGATGGACTCGATATCGCCACTAATAAATTCGCTATTGGGCGCAATTTCAGTGGCGTTGGAACACGCCTCCGCCAGGTCGTTGAGATAAAGTGTCTGATACTTCAGTTGATCGGCGACCAGCTTAGTCAGTAAGCCGGAACCGCAACCGATCTCCAAAATACGGGAGAATTGGCTACCGACAGCCTGACGCAGTTCAAAGATGAGGCGGGTAGCGGTCTCGCGTTGAACCAGGGCGTTTTCGTCGTAAGTGTCCAGACTGCGCGTGAAACGCTTTTTTACCAGTTCTTTGTCAGGTCTAACCAAAGCAGATTGCCTCCTCATGAGTTCCTTACAAATCCTGTTTCCTGCCAGCTATGGTATAGCGCAAAGGGATAGTGTGGAACATTAATCCGCGTTATCGGCACATCGCTCACGCGCCAGGCGTTTTCCTGTGCTTGCGGCCTGAAAATCCGATCTTTACTACCAACAACTGCCAGCGTGAATAGTGATGTGTTTAAACGTGGTTGTGACGCAATGCGTTGCTGCAACGCCGCCAGTTCGTTGCGCTGTCCGACAACCTGACGCTGTAATTCGGCTTCTTCAAACAGCTTATCGGGGTTGTCACAAATTCGCCGATTAAAGCGTTCTCTTGCCGCCTCGTTCCAGGAATCAAGTGTGGCCTGGAAGATTGTCGGTGTAATACCGCGTTGTTCATCGATCGGAAACAGCGTACCGTTGACGGCAATCCCGTCAATAGGATAGGGCAGGGGGGGGATTAAAGCTTCAGCAGCAGCCCATACGCCGAGGGACCAGGCAACCAGATAGGTCTTGTTGTATTGTTTCAGCAACAAATTAAAGTCAAGTTCACAATCAACGGTGGTATAATCGAACAGCATCAGTACATCCAGAGTTCCCGCTTCAAGATGCCTGAATGGTTGTTCATTCATGCCCCAGCCGTTAAAGAACAACAACAATTCGCGATTGCCGGCGTGGTTCAACCAGAAATGTTTCATATAGCTTGCAGTATCCTGTCAATATCGGTTTCGGTTAATGACGCGTGTAACGAAAAACGCAGTCGGGCAGTGCCTTGTGGTACAGTAGGCGGTCGAATGGGAAATACCAGAATTCCGGCTTCGCGCAATCTTTCAGCGGCGGCAACCGCAACTGTGTCATCACCCAGGATCAACGGCACGATTTGCGAGCTTCCACAGGTGGGTAAATTTTTTTCTTTCAAACCGCAGCGGAATTTTTCCGCCAATTTTTTCAGGCGCGTTCTTGCTGTGTTCATGCCGTCAGTTTTTTCAATAATAAACGCCGTCCAGGCAGTCATAATTGGCGGCAACGCGGTGGTGAAAATCAGTGAACGCATGTGATTTATCAGATAATTACGTACCGTTTCCGAAGCAACTGCATAGGCTCCACAGGAACATAGCGCCTTCCCGAAAGTGCCGATGATAATGTCGATCTCGTCCATCACTTCCTGTTCCTCGCAAATACCGCAGCCTTTGGCGCCAAAAACACCGACCGCGTGCGCTTCGTCCACTACCAGCAATGCGTTATAGCGTTTTTTTAGTTCAACCAACCGTTTCAGATCGGCAATATCGCCATCCATACTGAAAACGGACTCGGTAACAATAAATATTGTGCGATAGTTTTTACTGTGCGTTTTAAGCAGATTTTCCAGAAAATCGTAATCCAGATGCGGATAACGTTTGAATTCAGCCGTCGCCAGTTGCATGCCATCGATGATACTGGCGTGGTTAAGCTTGTCGCTCAAAATCAGGTCGCCGCGCCCGGCGAGGGCAGGGAGGATGCCGATGTTGGCGTGATAGCCGCTGTTGAATACCAGCGCGGAACGCCCACCGTAGCATTTACTCAACAGTTGTTCCAGCCGCTGATAACCGGGATGATTGCCGGTGAGCAAGCGGGATGACGATGCTGACATGATACATTCCGACAATTTTTCCGGTTGCAACCCGGCAAAAAACTCCTCTTGCAGGTTAAGCCGTTCCGCCAATCCCAAATAATCATTTGACGAAAGATTCAACATGTCCGGCGTGTTCGTCAAGTCTCGCAACACCCGCAGCCGGTCATTCTGCTCCAGTTGTTCCAATTCCTGACTGATACGATTGTAAAAATCAATGTTCATATCACGGAAAAACCTTTTTTGAAATGCCTCGCTCTTCGGGTGGGGTCGAG
>JAGYNC010000281.1 GCA_018400135.1 Victivallaceae bacterium | reverse complement strand
TGATCAAATGCAAAGTCGCCGATTTTTCCCTTGAAAAACTCCTCATGCTCGTCAAGTTTTGCCTTTGGCATGGGGTTTTTTGCCAGCTTCGCCCTGTCGATTAATTTTTCCAGTCTAACTATCATCCGAATAGCTCCCTCGCGTTCTCCATCGATTCATAGTCCGCGTCGGTAGGATCCGAGGTCATTTTTAGATTGTTCCCATCGGAGCGCTTTAGAAACGATTCGAGCTTGTTCCACTTCTCCCGAAAACTCGCCGCGCTGAAAATTTCCGGCTCGTACTGCCCGCCCGTGAATTTCTCAATGTACCGTTCAAGCGAGCTTTTGATCTGTTCATAGCTCAGTCCGTCCTTGTCCACCATGAGCCGGATCGTGTTCGCCGCCGTTGGCCGGTCGCCCTTGAACACCTTGGAATGTTTCTTGGCGTGATCCTTCAAAAGATCCACAATTTCAAAAGAGGTGGTCGGCAAGTCGCGAGACTTCCGACTGTCTTTTTTTGTGTCTTTGGCTGTTACTGTGGATGTGGATGTGGGTGTAGTGGCATTTGCCATATTTTGATTATGGCATTTGCCATCGTTTTTTCCGCCGTCAGGCTCAGTGTCCCACCGCGTCTTGGCTCCGCGCTTTCCAGCATCCCGACGTTTGTCACAAATTTGCTTTCGTTTTGCCAACTCTTTTGCTATCCTTTTATTATGGCATTTGCCATCTCCATCTGCTGGAAAAAACCGTCCCACCACCTTGCGGACCGCAGCTTGTTCCTCGCTGGTGAACGCCCGGCAAATCCGGTACCATGATGTTGGGTCATTTTCAAGCGCGCGCTCCGCCCCATAGCAATGGTCCATCAGCAGGGCATACGCGCCATGCTCCGCCAATGACAAATCACCAGTGTCCTGAATGTAATCGCCCGCATAACGTGGATACCAATTCATATCGGCATCTCCTTCGGCCTGACTTCCAAATTTGGCTTCCAGTAAACCTTCGCCCCGCCTTTCCTGGCTTGCCAGAACAACGACTCAACCCACGCCCATTTGGGTTGACGCGCCTGATCGCCGGTGCTTCTGGATTGACCACCGACATGTACGACACATTTTTTAACTTGTTTGTTATTCATCACAACACCTCGAATTTTCTTTTCATCCAATCCCAAACCTTCCGCCAAACTGGCCTCCGCGCGTCTCTCAGCTCCGCCTCCAACCGCTTGATCCGCATTTTGGAGTGAAGCCATAGTTGCTTATAGTGGTGTGTGTTTCTCATTCAACCCCCTCTATGTACGCGATTTGGTGTACAATTTTTTTCGCAATTAGCATAAAAAATCCGAGAGTAATTTCCGCTTTCAAATAGCCGTCCGTGTAACGGAAAAACTCGATTTTTTGGATTCTTTTTTGGGACCCAATGAGCTTGTAATTCGTGTTGTATCTCTCAATCTCTTCATTGATCTTCTCGGCTCCGTTTTCCGTCACCGCCACCATAACTTGATCGTAAAGTTTGATTTTCATCGTCATTCCTTTTAAATACTTCGATTATCGTTTTCGGTTCGCCTTTTTTCTGGCGGTATTCCCATTCGAATCCGTCTTTTTGACTATCACCTCTGCCGCCGAGCGCGGTAGCGATTGCGTCGCGAAGCTCCTTGCAACCGCCAATAAAATTGTCGTCGTCATATATCCGCTTGCCGTACCGCGTAATCCGCACAATGCGCGGTTGATCAAAATCGACCATGCTCGCCTTACGGCGTGCCGTTTCGACCAATGCGAACTGTTCATCATGTTCCGGCTGGGTGGCTCCACCCCCGGCATCTCGATCCTCAGCAGCAAGCGCCGAGTCGATGGCGGCCTTGAGCGGGTCGTCGTCGTCGAGTTTTCCATAGTTGATTCCCATATTTTATCGCCCTCTTGTTACTATCCGCAATTGTCGGCTATGAAGTTTTAGTTTCTTGGACAGTCCGTGCCAGACGATTTGCAGTTGCCATCTTCACATTTTCGATGCCCCCATTTGATTTCTTCCGCAAGACGTTTCTCAAGCCACAACACATAATATGACGAGTGATAATCAGATTCCTTCTCACACAACCGCCTCGCGTCATCAACAACCTTTCGCAAAACCTCCGCGGACCTCCCCTCGTCTCTGATTTTTTCCACGTTGAGCTTGGTCAGTCCGAGCACGAATACATCGGCCCCGTCCACTTTTACAGTCATCTTAGCCATTATTTTTTTCTCCTTTTGGCATCGGCTAAGGCCGCGCCTCAATTTTGTCATTATCAAGCCCCAGCTCAAGTTGTCGCTCGTCGATGATCACGGGCTCGGCCGACTCCTTGATTTTGCTTGTCCGGGACGCTGTGTAATCAAGGTCAAGATGGTGGTTCTCTCCGATCCGCTCATCAGCAATTTTAATTGTGAGCGTCGCCTTTTCACCATCCCCGAGCTTTCTGTTTTTCGTCGCCATCAGGCGGATCGCGTCAGGAATAGCGTTATCGATCATGCTTTTGATTGTGTCGTTGATGTCCATGTCAATCTCCTTCTTGCATCGCCTTACCGTAATTATATCCGGCAAGAAATTGCTTAAACAAATCGTTAACCTCGCCATCCTGATAAATAATTCCCTTTTTCCACAAATTTTTAGGCTCTTTATCGAGCCTTAAATTGGTGTTAACTCTGTCGAAAAAATCAATGACATCGTAATGCTCTTTTGTTCCTAACATTTTAGTTCCCTCTCCTTAAAACGGCATGTCGTTGTTAACGTCTTCCTCTCGATATTCAACTGGCGGCGGAGCGTCCTCTGGTCCATATCTCCGCTGTTCTGATTGCGACTGCGACTGCTCTTGTTGTGATGGCTTGTAATCGTCGATGCAGCAGTACCATTTACCGTTCTTGGATTCGGTGAACATAACATTCACCCATCCTCTGTCGTCTATATTTTGACGCAGCGTGTCCAAGTCCTCAGTCTTCATTCCGAGTTTGAAAATTGGCCCGTACTGCGT
>JAGYNC010000280.1 GCA_018400135.1 Victivallaceae bacterium | reverse complement strand
TACCATTCGGCAAATGGATAATATCCCGCAACTGAGCCAAAATCGTTTCCGGGAGCCCCAACACCGCCAAATCCAGATTCACCACCGAACGGTCGAGGATACGTAACACTACCGACTCGCCATGTGAGGTGGGCAGACAGGATACGCGCAAGTCAATCGGTTTGCCGCCAACTTTTAACTGAATACGTCCATCTTGAGGGCGACGACGCTCGGAAATGTTAAGTCCACTCATAATTTTCACACGGCTGATTACCGGCAAAGCCAAACTTTTGGGCGGTGGCGGCATTTCGTATAAGGCGCCATCCACACGATAACGAATACGAAAATTTTTCTCAAACGGTTCAAAGTGGACATCGCTGGCCTGGTCTTTAATTGCCTGATAGAGAATTACATCTACAAAACGAACTATCGGCGCCTGGTTGGCAACATCTTCAATATCGTTATCGTCAGCCAGGTCGTGTTCTTCATCATCACCGCTCATTTCAGACAACATATCGTGTACCGTAGTCAAGTCGGTCGGATAATATTTCTCAATAGCAGCATCTATCTGATTTTCTTCCGCCACAAGTGGCATCACGTCATGTCCCATGATGAACTGTAGTTCTTCATGGATTTGGTAGTTTAATGGATTTCTCGAAACCACACGTAAAGTCGAACCATCAAAATCAATTGGCACCACGCCGTAAGCGCGTGCCGTATCGCCATCAATCATCTCAATAATTTTTTTGGGAATATCTGCTTTATTCAGTTCAACGACTTCGGTACCGAGACTTCTGGCAATAAGTTCAAGAACCGTATCCATGGTCAGTAAACCATAATTCACCACTATCTCAATAAAGGGTTTGCCGGTACGTTCGTGTTCTTCCTCGACTTCCTGAAGTTGCTCTTCCGTGCATACTCCCTCACCAAGAAAAATATCTTTGAGCGATTGAATTTCCGGGTCGTGCATATTGTTATGTAATCCTCATGATAATTATTCTTCATCCATTACGGTTACGCGAATCACTTCTTCAAGCGTTGAAACCCCGGCCTCAGCTTTGCGCACGGCATCATCTCGTAACGAACGCATGCCGCCACGCCGCGCGGCCTCGCGAATAACACCTGTAGGTTGGTTGGAAAAAATCAAATCACCGATATCGGGAGAAACTATAAAAATTTCATAGATTCCTAAACGTCCCTTATAACCGGTTCCATTGCATGCTTCACATCCGGCTCCCTTGATAAACTCGTGATTGGCCAAATATTCATCCGAAAGATGCAAAATACGTTTTTCCACTTCTGTCACCGGTGTTGGTCTGGCACAGGAACCACAAACTCGCCGCAACAAACGTTGTGCCATTACCGCACGCACTCCAGAAGCCACAAGAAAGGGTTTGACCCCCATATCCACCAAACGCGTAATAGCTCCGGGAGCATCGTTGGTATGCAACGTACTAAAAACCAGATGCCCTGTCAACGCAGCGTTGATTGCCACTTCAGCAGTCTCATAGTCTCGAATTTCTCCAACCATGATAATATTTGGTGCCTGACGCAACATTGCCCTGAGCGCTGTCGAAAAAATCAGATTAATATGACGATCAACCTGTACCTGATTGATCCCTTCCAGCTGATATTCGACCGGATCTTCTACAGTAATAATTTTCCGGCTCGGAGTGTTTATAGTATTGAGAAAAGCATATAATGAAGTTGTCTTGCCGCTACCGGTTGGCCCCGTAACTAAAAATATGCCATCGGGCATTGCCAAAATAGTATTGATCAATTCAAGGTCATCAGCATAGAAGCCGAGCTTGGGAATATCCAACTGAATACTCGATTTGTCGAGAATACGCATAACAATACTCTCACCATGTGTTGTCGGGATCGTCGATACCCGCAAATCAATATCATTCTCGCCAACCTTTAATTGAATACGACCGTCCTGCGGAACTCTTTTCTCGGAAATATCCAAACGTGACATAATTTTTAATCGTGATGTCAGATTTGCCTGAAGATATTTCGGTGGAGCCTCAACTTCGCGTAGAACACCGTCAATACGGTAGCGGATACGATAACGCTTCTCCAGTGGTTCAAGGTGAATGTCACTGGCCTTAATTTTATATGCTTCAATAATAATCAGAGAAACCAGCCTGATAATCGGAGCATCATCTTCTTCGTCAACCGCGTCAATCGGATTTTCTGTAGAAATTCCCATCCCGCCATCGTCAGCGCTAAACTCACCGATAAATGACTCAACACTGTCTTCTAAAGTGCGATAGTGCTTGTCAATTGTCTGTTGAATCTGTGATTCCGACGCCACCACTGCATCAATATCACATCCCAACAGATATCGGAGAGAATCGATAGTATCAAGATCGGAAGGATCGCTTAAGGCTATTGTGATTGAATCATCATGCTTCATCACCGGAACAACGTTGTATTGTTTCACCACCTCCGGAGAAAGCGCCTCAATTACTTCGGGAGGTATAGTGTAGTTATTCAGGTCGATCAGCTCCATGCCGAACTGTTGTGCCAGCATTGCCAGCATTTCCGCTTCCTGAATAAAACCCAGCGATTTTAGCGCCTCAATGATGTCAGTCGGGCCATCTCCGGAAGCTACCGTCTGCCACCCTTGTTCTATCTGCTCTCTGGTAATCAGGCCGTGTTCAACCAGCAATTCCAGCACGTAATCATTATCCCTTGCCACAGTAGCCTCAAAGGTTAAACTGATTTATTATATTTTATCTTGATGTTTTTCAATCTTTTCAATATTACTCAAGGAGATACATCTTTTCAAGTATTTTTAAATATATTTTTGACTAAACTCAGTAATCCGGTAATGCCTCACTCTTTCCTTTTGAAGCGGGATCAATACTACACAGCCTCGTCGTTCCTCCTCGGGTGTCGTAGCCTCGACCCCACCAAAGAGTGAGGGATTACGTAATCCGGTAAATTTTTCGGTTATTACCCGACGATACACTTGAATTCAGTCGCAGAT
>JAGYNC010000028.1 GCA_018400135.1 Victivallaceae bacterium | reverse complement strand
CCTCTCCGAGTTTCAGTTGTTCCTCAAGCACCTTGCGCATTGCCGACTATCCTTTCGAAGTTTTTTAAAAATTCCTTGTTGTGCACCGATTGAACTACAACTGTTGCAATATAGGATAACTTCGCTGATTTTCGGCCAGGCACTAATTATTTTTAACGTATGGAATCATCTGATCACTTATTGTTGCGACTCCAGCGTTTCCATGTCGAAGGCGATCTCCAATATATTGATCTGCCGTATTCAACATGGCCATCTGAAAGCCCTATATTACAACCCATTTCATGTAAGACCGGTACGGCATAACTTTCCGTAACTACCCCGATAAATCCCGTTTTCTGATCAACGCTTGTCCCCGGGCCTCTATTTCTACCATCTCCAAACATTATAAACTGAGAAGGTGATTTAATTTTATTTAATTTGACATATCCTCCCTTGGGACTCCAGGACATCCAAGCTCCCATGCCGTCCTCATTTTTTCCATATGTATTCCAACCATAATCAGTATTCCATTGAACATCTCTCTCATGTGCCGGGAAACTTGGACACTGCAAGATTGCTTCACCGGGAATATAGGTCTTTAATTTGGCATGCCATAAAACAAATCGCTCATCTTCAGTAACGGGTAAATAAGCGCCATTATCGTCTCCGTACGCGATGGTAGCCAGACCGATTTGTTTACAGTTTGACACACATTTTATCCGCCTGCCTTTTTCCCTTGCCTTTCCAAGTGCCGGGAGTAGCATACTTGCAAGGATCGTGATGATGGCGATCGTAACGAGGAGTTCGATTAAGGTAAAATCCCTAAGCTGCAACAAGTTGCGACTTCCCAACTTCGCCTCCTTGGCCAAACCGTTTGCCTGTGCTTTGCACGCAGACAGGTGCGTGAAGTTTTTCCTCACACGGTTTTCCCCCAGACCTTCAGTTGGTGACTTCAAATTATCCACGTAATAGTGCCGATACATATTGCACTCCTTTCTCATAGAAATATGAGTTTTTCATAATGGCTTATTTTTGATTACGCCGTTGATAATTGCGGCAACATTTTTTTCCGAACTTGTTTATTAAATTTGTCAGAGCGCTTGGGGATATCATGCAGATAAACGTTATCTGCAATCAACCTTGATTGCAGGCATGAAATATCAACGGATGTCATATTGACATCTGACTCCAGTGCCAGCGCGGCGGCGGTTCCCGCGCCCTGTCCCATGACCATACAGTGCGTTTGAACGCGAACAGAAGCTAGTCCTTCATGGGTCGAAGATGCACATCTACCGACTACCGCCAGATTAGCAATTTGCTTATTCAAACACATACCCAAAGGAATATGATAGCTATCTCCCACCGGTGGCATGGAATCTTCCCCCCGATCACACCAAGTGGTGTATCCACTGCCGTCAGGGTCATGAATATCCACCATCCAGAAACCATGACCGATAGCATCAGGTTGCTTGGCGGCATTGACAACCATTTGTCTATCAAGCGTTTTGAATCCGATTATACGTCGGGACTCACGTATGCCGAGCGAGAATCCAGTTTGTTCAATTTCACTGTGCTCGAAGCCCGGCATTTCCCGCCTCCATAATTCGACATATTGCTGTACCTGCTCTCGAGCCTGAACTGAAACACGTGTTAAGTCTTCTTCGTCAAGGGGATTGCCTGCGACAGGACACATATTATACGAAACAATATGGGGGCGTGGCCCATGCAAATAGGAATTGGCGGCGAAATCCATGAAAGGAGGAAATTGCCCGTCTTTTCGCAAATCTTTCATCAAAGCCAAAACCCGGTCAGCCTCTTTGGGGTTAGCGCAGATTTTTTGCGGATTCAAACCACAAAGACGGAACATCATAGTCATGCCCTGTACTTTTCCGTCAATGTCTCTTCCATAGGCAAATGGCACACCGGCGTTGGCAGCAATATCACCGTCGCCGGTTGCGTCAATAAAAATCTTTCCCAATACGGCTTTGCGCCCGATTTTTGTATCAACTAATACACCGCGAATCCGGTCATCTTCAATAATCGATTCAATAGCCGCAATATTACATATGGTACGTACTCCGGCATCTTTAAGTAATCTGTGAAAAACAATCCGCATGGCACCCGGCTCAAATTCATGAGTTTCAGGTCTGTTTGGATAGTTAGCCAAGCGTTGCATCGCCATGCCGGCGCGTTCGATCACTTCCTGAACCAAACCATGAATGACCTGTTTCGTTCGATCACTGGTGTGCCAGATGTTTACCAACGCATTGGTCGCCTGCCCTCCGACACTCGGCCAACGTTCCAGCAATATTACTTCAGCGCCATGCCTGGCCGCGCCAACAGCGGCGGCAATGCCTGCGGGGCCGCCGCCGACAACTACAATGTCGGCCTCTGCAAAAACAGCAACTTCACGAGATGGTACATTAATAAACATAAACAGCTTTGCTTCCTGATTTATTGAGTCGATTGCAAAATCAAGCCGTGTAAATTTTGCAATTGGCTCGATGATCTAACACGTGGCATAAAAACTGCGGGAACGGCTTGCACACGGCCTTCCCTTATAACAAGTATATCCCAAAAACCAGGCGAAATATGCCACAATCAAGCTAATATTATATTAACATTATGCTACATGAAAGTTATTCCCGGAAAAAAGCGGTACCATGAAGGAATGCGTCGTGTCGCAATACTAAATCTTCAAAAGTTGTTTTGTATGGTAATTCAATGCCGCTTATATGTAAAGATAGAATTCGGGGCAATTTTTTTCACTATATCAATACCGCTTGCCGATATTATCAATTGTGATTTAACGGCGCTATTGGAGTTGTTATAAACACGAAAGGATGGAAACTCTTCATTGGTTATACAAGCTCCCATGGTGAGAGATTCCGGTTTTAGAACGACTCTGTCGCCGGAGTTTCTCGGGTTGTCGCCGGAGTGATTGCTTTCCATGACATATTCAACTCCGAACCGCGCTTCCTGGCTTATTCTTGGCAACCAGTCCCGATAAGTTACGCCGGGCTTTCCGGTTAGCCAGAAACGGCGAGTTTGTTCCCCGATATCTATGACCCCTTCATCGCCATGCGAAAAATCAGTATGCACAGCGTAAGGAACCGCACGCAAAATCGTCAATCTAAGCTTGTCGGTTCCAAAGCTGTCGTACGCAAATGTGGAATCACTAATTACGGCAACTGTTTCAAGATTGCCGACTGCGGCCAGCCAATGATGCATCGGCTGCTCATAGTCATCAGGCTGACGTTCGATGATATCGTAGGCTTGTTCGGAAGCAACAAGACCGTTCTCAACGCCGGTATTAACGGCCATTTTCAAGGTGTGATTGATCTCGCGCCAGTCAACGCGCAAGTCCGCTTGGGTAAAATTCAACCCTGCATAGTGGATTAAATCCAGAATAATGGAAGAATCAGCATACTGGTAAAATGCTCTGTAACGAGAACGCACCGGCCCCTTTTCCAGGGTTTCGGTTTTTACCAGCTTGGCGATTCCCACGGTTTCGCCAAGTCTCCCCGTGCTCTTATGAGCCCATACATCCTTTATGTCGTAGATAACTTCAAACGCTATTCTCTTGAACCATTTGATTGCGTTATGCGGTTCAACGCTGGTTTCATCAACAATATCCTTTTCCAGACTGAATGTTTGATATCCCATAGCCGGCAAATCGACTAATGCTGTAAGTTTTCCCCATTTACTAAGGCAGGGCCCGTAATTTACGGCAGCGCGATTCCATTGAATCGGGTAGCTTGTTCCGTCAACAGCTTTCAAGGAATGAAAATCTTTGCCGGTACTGTTTGGATCCATAAAAGTATCGACTTCAATGATTCCTTTCCGTTGCCATGGCAGGGGATTAAAAACGAAAATCCCGCCTTCTTTCAAGCTACTGGTATTAATTTGTTTAGCCATGCGATGCAATTCTCTTATTTTTATTTTTTTTGCCTGGTCGGTTGCTCCGCCAAGAGAATCTCTCGCATCTTCGTAAGCGGACTCTATGGAACTGCCTGGATATATGTCATGAAAATGGTTGAAGAGATAATTCCGCCAGGCCGAATCCATAATTTGACGATCGTTTTCAGTTGCCCGGTCATTGTTAAGAGTGAGCAGTGTTTCGGCCTTTGATAATTCCAGACCGCAACGGCTTATCCAACGTTTGATCCCGCTGTGCGCGCTGTAGCATCCCGGCGCATGATGAGTAAGCTCTCCCTCAATTTCCGGTAAATCTTTTTGCTTTTCAACGATTTTAAAATAATTCTCAAGCGTGGAATATTTCATATTATATTTAGTCTGAAGTTCGCACACCCATTCTATTTGTTCTTTAGTCGGGCCTCCGCCGTGATCGCCAACTCCCATAAAAAATGTCTGATGTGTACAGCCTGATAAAATTGCCCGTTCCACCAGTTCAAAGAACTGCGTTTTACTCAGATCATTATTGGTGTTATAGCCATGAGGCACAGTACGCAATGTTAATATTTGAGATCCATCATTACCATTCCACCAGAAGACGTTTGGCAATTGCTTTTCCCTGCCATCCGGACGGTGCATGACATAATACTTGAATCCGGAATGGGCAAGAATCTTGGGCAAACCACAATTTTGTCCGAAGGAGTCCACGCTATAGCCGATTTCCACCTCTTTATTAAATTTCTTTTTAAAATATTTTTTTCCGTAAATCGCCTGTTGAATCAAGCTTTCGCCTGAGGCGATGATCGTATCTGATTGCACCGTCCAGCCGCCGACAATCTCAAAACGTCCCTCCTCGATCAAAAGCTTCATCTCATTAAATAAAGTTGGATTGGCCTCTTCTATCCATTCATAGATTGACGAAGATGAACAGGAAAAAGTCATATCTGGATTTTCTTTCAAGCGGTCTACGGCTGACTGAATGGTGTTGTGTGCTTCGCTGTAACCATCTCGCCACGGCCACAGCCAGACCGGATCGAGGTGGGCGTTGGGAATCAAGTACAAACATTTGCTGCTCATTTGCTATCTCCTAAGGTGGCATTCCGCTTTCTTTTTATTGAGCTTCTAACAGTTCCTTGACAAATTTTATTTTCTCGATATCGGCTGAGGGAGGTAGTTCGTCTGATACTCCAAGTATGAGATTGGCAGGAAAAAGTTCCAATATACGAGTTACGCACATTTCTAGATCAGTCAGAGAATAAGTGTCGGTGAAAAGCACTGCCGGAATTCCATCAAGCATTATTGTGTTCCCCATGGCATTCCTGAGTTCTTCCAGGGTAACATCGCCCTGGGGTTTAGGAGTCGGAGCCTCGATGCCATCAAAACCGGACTTATTTATTAACGGAAGTAACGGTCCCAGGGATCCATCCATGTGAATGTGACAGAATTTTCCAGCTCCTTGTAATTGCGCCACTCTTTTCCGGTAATAGGGAATGAGGTATTTTTCAAAATAATCTGGCGGAGTGAGATTCGCATCGATATTCTCTCCAAAATTCCAAATCTCGACTGGAGTACTCAGCAGTTCTTCAAACAGTGAATCGTTTTTGCAGTCCATGAGGTTCATGATATCTTCGAGTTCATCAGGATAATCGGCGATGGCATATACCGTGTTTTCAAAACCTAAATAGTTTATGAGAAGAGTCTGAAAAGGAGATTTGCCGGGAAGATTAAACTGACTGACTCCAAGCTCGCCAAACTCTTTTTCCGCTATGTCAAAGGCGGCATGGTCAAATTCGTAGCTAATTTCCGTTCCTTCCAGAAAACATTTCAGAACTTTCAGGTCTCTGTTGGTTTTTATCGGATATTCGGCGATTCTAGTTCCATTCTCCTCTTTCTCAAGAACAGTTTCAATTTTTCCTACCGGAGTGCTGATTTTTACAAAAGTTTTGCTGCCTTCGACGAAAATTTCCTCTTTTATATTTTTACTTGAAAATTCTCTATTGATTTTCACTACTCCGATGCCTAAGTCAGTGAGGGGATATCTCGGGGAAATGTTTAATTGTCTATAAATGTCAATGAGGGATTTTCCGTGGTACTCTTCGTGCACGGCACGAAACGGTCTGGAGAATCTGGAGTTAAGCTCATTAATGACACTCTGGTTTTCGTATCCCTCGGGTGTGGAATTCTTCAATCCGTTGCCGTAATACCAGTAATATAATCGCGGTTGAAAAACAATTCCGTTACTCTGTTCTCTTTTGAAAGTATGTATAATATCATCACGAAATGTCATTTGAAAATTCTCACTGTTTATTCTGTTAAATTCACGATGTAGTAAGTATATTCGAGCAACATGCAAAAAAATGCCACTGCTGTGCTAATATTATGTTAATATCATGCTGTTTTTGGCATTTTGACGATATTTGCCAGGAGTAAGACCCGTATATTTCTTAAATTGAGAGCAGAAGTAGCTTTCCTTGTCAAAGCTGACTTCATTCGCGATATGGATGATTTTATAATCTGTCTCCAGCAACATTCGTTTCGCGTTCTCCATTCTGATTTGATAAACATAAGCACTAAAGGGTTTGCCGGTTTTTTCCTTGAATAAATGCAGGAAACGCGAGGCGCTCAGACCTATACGGCTGGCTATATCATCAGCGGTAAATTTCAGGTGATAATTGGTCATGATAAAATACTGACTTTGTCTGATTTTCTCATTGTTCACCATGGACAAAGATGAGCTTTTTAATAATCTGTAATGCTTGGTAACATCCAGTGCCAGGTATTCCAGGATCGCTTGAACCGCACTGAATAATTTTTCATCATATACCGGGAGATTATTGAATTTTTTAGATAGAGAGTTAGATGGACAGAACGTTTCAGGCATTCTTGTCGGTCCGAAGATGAATACGCCGTAATAATGTTCATCATCAAATATTGGAACTATCAATTCAGTCGCGCCGGCATGGCAGGTGTGCAGGAAAGAATGCCTCAGTCCTTTTGCCTTTTCCGTCAACAAGGTAGTATCATTGACCATACATTTTTCCGACAATCTTATTTTTTTCTGGACGGAGGTGCAGAACTCGCAACAGTGTAGAGATAAACGCAAAGGGATTCCCCATGGAGGTGTTCCATCCGGCGTTTTCCAAATAGCAGTAAGTCCGGTCAAATCATGGATTGAATCTAAAATATTACTGATTTTTTTAATTTCGGGGAGACTCATTGATTTTCCCAGCCATTGTTTCGTTTTGTTATATTATGGTACCAGTACAGATTTTTCAACGATCAAACCGGGATTTCCAATTTAATTTTCATGTTCGCTGTTTTTGTCTCCTGTTATGCGTTATTATATTTTTTGTCGGAGTTTATTAAATATATTTGCAAAGGTTTCATGCTATCAGAACAATATTCCAGTTTTTTAATCCGGTTGGATATGAAAAAGCTGTCGCCGCGTTTTATCGGGAATTCAGCTTTTGCCGTGACGGTTCCTGAACCGGCGGTGACAATTCCCAAATGCCATGGCAATTGGCAGTCAAACTCAAATTCTCCGGTAACCGTAATTTTATTCACCTGAAAACAATCCGTATGCTCCGGTCCGATGATGCTTTCCAGTACCGCATTAGGGTACTGCTTTTTAATTTGTGCTTGAATTCTGAGTTTGTCGAGCAGTTTTTCTGCCGACATGCCTTCATAGTCAAAACAGGAAAAGGCAGTATCATGGTCTAGTTCGCCCCACATCTGTTTTTCACTAAGGGTAACTTCGCCTATCTGTTTTTCCGGCTGGATCACTAAATCGGTAGGCTCCTGCACCTCAAGCAGCAGAATTCCGGGTCCTATCGCGTGCGGGATTCGTCCTGGAATGAAATATACCTCACCGGATTTCACTGGAAATTTATGAAAACACTCCACCATTGCCGGAATATTCTGTTCTTTTACGACTTTGCGGAAACGGGTTTCCGTAACACCCGGCTTGAAACCGAGGAGGATATAAGGAGCTTCGCCATTTATTTTACGAGTTCCGAGGATCAGCCATGATTCGGTTTTGCCGTATTCTGAATTACAGTATTTACGGGCGAATTCCCGATCGGGATGACATTGGACGGGCAGGCGAATCGCCGAATCAAGGAATTTACACAATACTCCAAGGTCGTCAACGCCGCCTAAGGCCTTCAGTGGAAATTTCCGCAGGAGGTCGGCAAAGTCAACATTGGTTCCGCGAATTCTGGACAGGCCTTCATCCGGCGACTGCTGAGAATCATCATTATCCGCACAAGTAACGGAGCCCAGCCATTCTTCCGGGAAGTTTCCGTCGGCGGCAGTTTTATTCCCGAGAAATTCATCCAGAAGTTTGCCCCCGGTATAACAGCGCCACACCCGGTTCGATTCAAAAAATACCGGATTATCTAATAATTGAGGATTACACATTCACCAGTTCTCCTTTGCAGAACTTACGGGTCGCTTTCCAGCGGGAACCCTTTCTCTGTTGTTCCAGCAGCATGGAAACGGCGGTTTCAGCCATTTTGTAAATCGGCTGCTTGTACGACACGGCGTAATCGATAAACCCATCGATACTGTAAATCGCCCGGTCTGCTATATAGGGTTTGAGTTTATTTGCCAGTATATCATTTACGCAGAAAACTGTACTGTTTGGCAAAATGCCTTCAGGAAGACGGTTCAATTCTTGTTTGTAGGATATTTTTATTATATTCCCTTTAACGCCTTGCTTTGCGCAGTTTGTTTCGAAAGCGCGCAAACGCATCAAGTCACTATCAACCTGAAGGTCGGAATGGGTAATAAATATCGGTTGTTTTATCCCGGATTCCGCAGCTCGGGTAAAAAGTTTATTCATGGCATCGTCATTGTCAAGGCCCACATAATCAGCGTAATCGCGAGGCACAACTCTATCAAAAAACACCATATTGGTACCCAACACACGCAGGCGTTCAAAAGTTTTTTCGGGGAAAGCATGTCCACTGGGCCATATTACCAGATTATTTACACCTTTCCCGACCAAATCTATAGCTGCCAGTTCTTCTTTTGCGGGTGTCTCGTCAGTAATACGCAAAACCAACAACATGTCTTTTGCGGATAACACCTGTTCAATTGCGCGGATAAATTCAAGTGCAAAATGATCACTTATACTTGTAAGTAATGCAACCTGGCTAAAGGCTTTAGTGTTACCTGCGGAATGGTTGGCGACAAAAGTACCGCTACCTTGTTTTCGATATAAAATATTGATTTGTTCAAGCTGTTCGTACGCGCGCCTTACCGTAACCCGGCTGGTCCCGGTAATTTCGGCCATATCGCGCTCGGTCGGCAGTTTGCCGCCGGGCGCAAAATCACCGCTTAGGATTGCTCTGAATACTTTTGTTCTGACCGAATCTGTTTTGTTAATATCTGTCATGCCGTTTTCGATCCTGCTTCAAGTCGTTTTATTATATCTTCCTGAATTGCTGGAGATAAGTCCAGAAAATTCACAAAAGTGCCGTGTATGCGCATGATATATACCCCGCTTGGCACTAATTCTTCCGGAAACTTCAAGATCGCACGAAGATGCCCGGCGGTATCAACATTGAAATAAACGTAATAAGGTGATTCCGCCACATTTTCACCCAGACGAAACAAAGGCTTGATAACGCGGTCGCGCATCCAAATACCTTTGGATTCCAGCCCGGCATCAACGGGGCATATCCCGATGTGTGAAGCGTAACCGCCGGTCATCTGGTGATAAGGCAGTTTGTGGTATGTCAATAGGCGTTCCGGCAGCTCACTAACTGCCGCTTCGGGACGAGGATCGATACCATATCCCAACATTGTCCTTGCCCTCCTGCCGTCTGGTGTGGCTCCAACCCAGTAACCGTAAAGCAAGTGGGTACTTGGAGTAGACCAGTCAGCAAGGTATGCTTTCCCTGCCGGATTGCGCAAGGCGCTTACACGTTTGCAGACCTCACTTGAGATTCTGACGGCAGTATCATCCGGGCATGCAATGTTATTAGCGTATTTTACCTGATTTTCCAAAAATTCCTGCAACTTGGAATTATGCTTAAAATCATTCACCAGAGCCTCACGTATTTCATCAGCAGACCACATTCCAGAAACCATCGCCGCGTTCAATGCCTCCAGCGAATCGGTCACTACTCCCAAGCCGTGAATCAGGCAGCCGCTGGCATTGTAACGAACTCCGGGATTTTCCGCATCGCGCATATCCCGGAAGCTGTCGAAACTGTCCATAAGCGAAGATGTTAATGGCACTGGCTTTTCATTGCCAAGAAGTTTCGTGCAGGCATTGCCCGCTTTTTCCATTTCAGGCAACAGAGCATCCAGAACTTTTAAAAATACCGCCTCAGCATTATTATAGACTTCTTCCACACTATTCAAACCGAACTCATGCCAGGGAGGGGCAATCTGTTCTCCGCTTATGGTCGATTTGCCGTCGTTTAAGGCCAGCTCCAGCACTTTACCGAGATTCAGCCAGGTGTTAGTGGTATTAAGAGAAGCTTTCCCCATGATCAGCGGTTCCTGACAACCGGCAATGGAATAATCTTTCAGGTCGGCATCAGCTATGCCTTGTTTTCGCAGCATCGGGAAAAGCGAATCATCATTGAAAAGCGACGGGGTCGAATGCCCCGGGGTAAAGAAAAAACGTCCGAGATTATCATAGATTTTTTCTGGTGTTCCGGCGTGGACTTTCACGGAAAGCGCCGGTTGCGGATCATTGCTGCGGAAGAACGCTTCGAGGACGATCTCAGTCATGGGTAAAGTCAAATCGTTGCCATGTTCATCGCGTCCGCCCGCCATGATATTCTGGGAAATTGCCCAACAGCGATTACCTACCTGATAAAAGCATAACAGGTGCCGGATAAGTGCCACGGCTTCTTCAAAACTTTTACCATTATAATAAGGCTCAAAGAGGCGATCAATATTTCCTGCTGAAAACGCGTAAGGATTGGGAGCCTGTTCTATTACCATCACCTGCCATAACAAAATAAAACATTGAATGGCTTCTCGCAGATTATCCGCTCCTGCTTCCGGCACTTTCGCCAATATTGCCGCCATCTTTTCATCTTCTGCCAATTCGCGATAACGTCGGGCCAGGATCAAAACCGCATCCAGACTGCGAGCCATAGCTTTACCGTATTCAGTACCTGAATCCAAGGCCTGCTTCTGCATTGCAGCTACTCCGTATTTCAGAAACGGTCTCATATCCGGGATTGTATGCCCGGTAACCGGTTCCATGAAAAACGCCACTTCTTTTGTATAACGCTCGTATTTTTCTGAAATAGCATAGAGTTTTTTGACGTATGAGGTAGCTTCCCAGTATTTCCTGGCTTTCTCTATGCGTTCGAAAGTCAGGCCATCTTCCAAAACAACATCGTCGTAGATAGCACATGGGTCACAATAACCGGCGAATTCCTCAACTTTGAAACCGGGATTAATGAGAGCGTAAGACGGCGAAAATGCGCCATCCTGAGAACCGGCAAATACACTGCCATCGGGAATGGACAAAGGCATTTTGGCTACAACACGGCAGAGTAACTCCGCGTTTCCATAAGCGTTTTCTGTTTTCAGCCCTTCCCGGCGCATCGCTTCACGTTCGATCATTTTAATTTCCTGGACATAAAACCAGGTATTGACAGTTTTCTGATTACGTTTGAATTGGCGCAGTTTTTCAACTCTGTCGCTTAATTTCATCTTTGACTCCGTTTCAACGTTTTAATGTAATAGTGTTGCGTTTATTCCAATTGAACATAGTCTTTTACAAAAATCCTCTACCTCTGCCTGAACGGGGGGGTGTAAATTTTTTGCGGGACAAATTTGCCCCAAGGCCTTATACTTGGGCAGTCCCAGCTGATGCAAACGTAAAAACTCTATTTTCCCCGGTCTGATTTTACTGAAAAAATCATAAAAGCATTCACGTTCGGAAACTGTAAAATTTAATTCCTTTATCAGCGGCACCCTGATAACCATATTAATATCATTTGCGACAGCGTCGCTAATGTTTTCCAATACCATATCATTACCGGTTCCAGCGATTTTTTCATGCAGTTCGGATGTTATACATTTCAAATCGCATATCAGCAAATCAAAGGTATCGTACAGCTCCCTAAATCGCGGCGAAGACGCATTGTTCTCTATAACCAAATTAATACCGTGAGACTTCAGCGACTGAGCAACATCAAGCAGCTCCGCCATCTGTAAAGTCGGTTCTCCTCCGCTGAAAGTAACACCACCGTCGCCGCCAAACATCGTCACCCGCTGTGTCACATCCTGAATAATTTCTAATTTGGTAATTTCTTTTCCAGCCAGCTCGAAAGCACGGTTATGCCAGACATTTATACATGGCATAGTATCGCAATTACCGCATATTGCACGCATTAGATCATTGCCCTTTACGGCCTTCTTATCGCAACACGAGGCCGCTAATTCACTTCTTTCGGGATAAAATAATATTTCAGGTTCAAAAGAAATGCCTTCAGGTGAACCGCACCACAAACACCGGAAATTGCAGCCTTTCAGGTAATACACAAAGCGCCGCCCCGGTCCGTCAAAGCCATTACTCCAGCCTTTTGCAAATACCCTCATAACAAATTCATACTCCTTGCGACCGCCATTGCCGCTCCCGTTGCGGCTTCTTCCCCACTGTTGATTAATTCACATTCCAACCCTGATTCTTCTGCAATCAATTTTTGCGCGATAGGGCTTTTGCGAACCGCGTTGCCGCTCGCCATGACTTTCGTAAAATCCTTAAATCTTTCCGGCGGTACCATTGCGCAAAGTTCTTTAATCATGCCATGTATAAATCCTAAACTCAACGTTCCCGGAGTAAAATTATCAGTTCCAATACCACTCACAGATCCTCGCACCAACGGATTTATGCGAGTTCCGCCAAAACGTGTGTCGACAATCAACGGCTGTTCTGTTTCCATAGTCATCGTATCCATAATCCGGTATAATTCTTCGTCTTTTAGCTTTTTCCCTGTAAATTTATAAACAGTTTCTTTAAAAAAATCTTTTAGCAGAGCGAAAGAACGTCCGCCGCACAAGCTGGCACCGACCAGCAGGAAATTCCCAAACGGCATGGGGCGGGTTTCAAGGCTTTCTTGAACTGAAAAATTCCCGGTCGGCAGTGAAATTTGTCCTCCGGTACCGAGATTGAGCAATAATGTATCATTCTTCAATCCGCAGGTACCGATAAAACTGGCCTGATTATCCCCCAACGGGGAACAAACCCTGACACATTGCGACAAGCCGATGTCGCAAATTAAAGTTCCCAGGACGCTTGATGAATTGTTGATTGCCGGTAATATTTCATGCGGAATTTGCAAACGTTCAACGATTTCCCTATCCCAACAATTATCTCTAATGTTCATGATGCCCCAACTGGCGGCGTGGGTCGGTTCTGTTGCAGCGACTCCGCACAATTTTGCAGCGATAAAATCCGCGATTGTCAAGGCAGTTGCACATCGCGGTATTTGGTTCTCCGCCGTTAATAACGCCAAAGTAGCACCACCATATCCGGGACGCAGATAACATCCGGTACGTTCAACCGGCCAGGCATGACCATTTATCCTCTCCGTCAAGTTCACTGCGCGCTGATCACACCAGGTAATAAGATTAGTCAAAGGCTTTAATTCAGAATCCACTAAAAGCGTCCCATGCATCTGCCCGGAAATAGCTATTGCTTTTACGTCATCGCCTACGAATTTATTAGAACCCACAAGCTGTTGCAGTAATTCCAGACATTGCCCCCGGATAATTTCCGGTGATTGTTCATGCCTGCCTTCTGGCAATCCACTAATGGTTCCTTTATTGACAACCGACACAACAGCCACATTCTCATAACTGCAACAATCAAACGCCACCGCGGCAATTTTGCTTGTTCCAATATCTAAAGATAAAATTATATCCATCAGTTTTCCTTGAGTTCTTATTTAGCAATATAGGTATTATATATTAATACCAATATTTTGCAACAACAAAAGTAAGAAATATGATATGTTGGCAAAAGTGTCCCGTCTCGCGAAGCAAGGCTATCTTTGATTTTTCACTTTGCAAAGCTTGCTGAATTAATCTTTTTTATATTTATACTTAAATAAAACAAAGAACGAGGTGTTGGAGGGTATTTATTCTTCCGTCATTCTTAAAGATACCTACAAGCGGATGGAAATCCGAAATTCCGTGGTGCTAGGCAGGGTCTGTCGTTTTTTTGCCGATAATATCGGCAATACGTCCAGCGCCAACAAGGTTGCGGGAGCGCTGGAAGCCGAAGGACACATGCCGCAGGCGAGAAAGGCGTGTCGGCAAAGTCGGGATCAATAATATTGTCAACATGACAAGAATCGAGAATGATCTGCCGCTGACGTTTTCGGTAGATATCAGCATGATTAAGTAGACTGTCCCGGTATTCGGCCTTAGAACCGCGATACCGGGTTCCGACTCCGGCACTATCATCTGGAATTTTTTAATCCCTTGTTTTTTATCTTCGGAAGTAGAACGCGGAATATTCGACTCAAGGTCAAGGGTATCTTGCGGCAAAGGTTTTTTCCCGATATAGCGATGATGTCTCGTCGGTTTTTCATTTCTGTCGGCTGATTCGGAGACAAAACCAGTTGCCGCATAACCAAAACCTTTGGGGGGAACGCGCATCAATAGAAAAGGGTGGACGGCATCCAAGCAGGTCAGAGCGGAGCGAGCTGAAAATTCATCCAGCGTTGTAGGATTGAAGCTAACGAATTAGATATAGCAAAAGTGCTCAACTGTAATGGGTTAAAAGGAAACGTTGACATCGCCGTAAATTTTTGTCGGTGGCGGCATCAAAACAATGCCGATTTCCTTTTCCCAGTCGCGCTCCCAGGTATTTAGAAGCAAAGGACTGGTTTTACCGCCCCAGGAATTGAGATCAACAATCAGCACCTGATTGTCGGATGTAAGATAAATATCCATCGTCAAGTCTTCGATCGGTAATGCCCAGGCAATTTGGTCAAAGAAATTTTGGGCGCGGGCCCAGAGTTTCGGTTTAATCCCTTCAAGTCGCCTGAAATGACGAAACAACCAGTATTGGCTCATTGCTTTCAGCTCTTTGTGGCGGATAAACAGACGAAATTCCCGGGTTTGATTCATCCGGCGAAATGGTCGCAGGCAGATATATTCCACCAAGCCCGTTGCTGCCGCACGGCGGACTTTTTCGCTTTCCGCGAGTACCCGCCAGGCGCTTTGCGGAGAATAGACAGCGCCTCGTTTTGCGTAAAACCGTTTGGTGTCAGTGGGCGAACATAAATCAACGGAAACAAAACAATTCCCCGGGATCGCGCTCATCGGCAGTTTCATACGGCCAATAACTGCCTTGACGACATTTCCTTTGGTTTCACCTGCCGCCAATGCCTGAATTTCCTGCGATTGCAGCTTAACAAACGAAGTAAGAAAAGTGTGTCCCGCCAAAGCCGGGTACCAGATTGGTGTTCTCAAAAAATCCTGGTCGTTCATCTGTAATGCTCCTGTTCACTGTTTCGGTTCTGTCACAACTGACAGAACGTTTTTCTACCTGTTTTCCGGGAAGGCCTCACTCTTTCCTTTGGTGCGGGGTCAATACTACACAGCCTCGTCGTTCCTCCTCGGGTGTCGTAGCATCGACCCCACCCATTATGTTTTCCGTCTCTGATTATTCTGACGGCGCTGCGGAGTCTGATTTAAGTTCAAGTTCCAACCGATTAATTACCACCAAAAGATAGCCGGTTAGTCCGATAAAAAAAGCACTGTGATAATTCAGTAGCGGCAGATCGAATGCGGGAAAGAACGATGCCACTGTCATTGCCGGTAATGCGGCGTATATACCGCTCACGAACAGATCACGAAATCGTAAACTTTGCATTTTACGGTTGCCCAAAAAGGTAAAAATTAGCGAAAATACAATAATAAACAGCAGCGACTGGAACAAGGCCTGCCACAGAAACCCGAGAAACAGCGAGATTCCCGCCAACCATACCGCCAGAGATTGCAACTCGTCCCGTGAAATATTTTGCTCCGGAAAGGTGGCGGTATTAAATCCCGGACGGTTGGCACGCAAGACGTTGATGATATTCTCTCTGTCTATTTCTTCCTGACTCAATCCGGAACGGAGAAACATTTGCCCATCAGAATTTTTGTACCAGACAGCAATATTGTCTGACAACCAAAAAATTCCAAAACTTACTTCATTCTCATCAAACATCGGTGGTTTCCCCTGATAGCTATCGGGAATGTAACAAACCGATATATTACCGGGAAGGAAAAACAACTTTGCCTTGTCCGGTTCTCTGGACGGAATGACGCCACGCCCTTTAGCAAAAACAATATCACCGCAATGCTCGGCTACGATATCGCTGGCAATGTCAATTTTAGGAACAATAGCAATCATCCCGGCAATCGTAATGCCAATAGCACAGAGTGTGGCCATATACAACAAATGGCGAAACGCTTTGAAAGCGGAATGGCGCAACAAGTGGACAAAAATAGCAGTGCCGGAACAAACTCCGATAAATGTTTTGAAAAAGTTCATAATTAAACGCTAATAGTTTTTTTAAAATCAACTTTACGCCCGTACTTTTCGAGCACACGCAGTTTAGAAGCAATCTTATCTAGTTCCTCAGGGACAAGTCGGTCAACAAAAAGAATGCCGTTGAGATGATCGAGTTCATGTTGGATACAGCGTGCCAGTAACCCGTTGCAATGACACTCAATATGTTCGCCAGACAGCAATTGTGCTCTCATGGCGATGGCGAGTGAACGTTGTACCGGTGCGTAAATTTCCGGAACACTCAAACACCCCTCGTCACAAACATCGACTTCATTACTGAAAGAGATAATTTCAGGATTAATGATTACCATCGGCATGAGCGGCAACAATAAAGTGTTGCCGGGCGCCACCCCGGGTGTTGCTAAATCTTTATTAGGCACGCCAAGAGCAACGATTCGTTTTGAAACGCCGGCCTGGGGCGCTGCCAGTCCAACGCCATCGAACAGGCGCATGGATTCAATCAGTTCTGTGGCAAACGCGGAAATTTCAGGCGTTATTTTATCAATCGGTGTTGCTCGGCGCGTCAAGACCTCAGCGCCGCGGATATAAACATTATATTTATGTTTTTTTCGACAAGAAAACATATTCTTAACCCTATTGGTTCTTGTAAGAATCCAAAGCCTTTCGAATTCGAATGACACAAACATCAGCGCCAATCAGGCAAATGGTTGCGTCCAAATCAGCCCCTTGATTTGTCCCGGTAACAGCCAACCGCAAGGGTTGAAACAACCTCCCATGAGCGATATTGCACTTCTCCTCTATTTCGGCGATAAGATTTCTGATATCTGCGGGTGTCATATTTTTTATTGAAATAAGCCGATCTGCGAGAATTTTCAACGCCTGGCGGTGGCTAACAGGAGCGAAAGATTTTTCAAAGGCTTTTCCCCCATACTCCAGATCACTGCAGAAAAAGTATTTCCAGGTTTCTACGTTTTTGAAGGTTTTAGTGCGACTCTGCATAAGTGATGCCGTTGCTGCAAAGTATTCACTCTTTACGTCAACGTTTTTACCCCATGATTCGCGCAACACGAAATCTCCCGATGCATTAATAAATGCCGGCAAAGGTATGGACGCAATATAAAGACTGTTCAAATTCATTAGTTTTTCCTGATCAAATTGCGCGGCCGCGCTTTTTATTCGCCCCAGAGTAAATGCCTCAATCATTTCGGTTCGGCTCATTTTTTCACGATCATCACCCGGCGACCAACCAAGTAATGCCAGATAATTGAACAGTGCTTCCGCAAGAAAGCCGCGTTCCCTGAAATCCCCGACAAAAGCATCACCATCCCTTTTACTGTAAGGCTTTCCCTGATTGTTGATAATCATCGGCAGGTGGGCGTAGTCGGGGGTTTCAGCATTGAGGGCTGCGTACAGCAGCAGATGCCGATAGGTGTTTTCTACGTGATCATCGCCGCGAATAATGTGAGTTATCTGCTGGGAAATATCGTCACAAACATTCGCCAGATGGAACACCGGAGAACCATTGCTGCGAACAATGACCAGATCACGCATATTGTCCAACGGTTTCGCCATTTCGCCCTTGACCAGATCGCGGAAAAACACCTCTCGCCGTTCAAAACTAATTTTGACGCCGCCAGCAATAGAGAAACTTTCTCCGGCGCTGATTGCGTCAATAACTTTATTGAGAGAAAATATTGGTTCATTGTTGGCATTAAACAGTTTTAAATTCTTAAACCCGGCGAGACAGGCAACGTTTTCCACCGGCTTACCCTTTTTGCTGACGGTAAAATACCTGATTCCCGATACGCTTATAGAAAACGGCTGTTCCGGATGAAGTGCTGTTTCGACTATGCCAACACTGCGGATAATTTCCTGACGTGGACACTCCATCGGGATACGGAAAATAACCGGGCAGGCACCGCCATCATCCGGAGCTCCCCGATAGGCTTGACCATCGGCAAGCAACTGCTCGGCAGCGCTTTGGTGTCTGTCACGCAAACTACTTTGATAGATCTCCTTCTCATCGTAGTCCAGCTCTAACCAAGCCATGCATTGTAGCAGGTTTTTTATTGCTTCGGGTGTTGACCGTTCCAGGTCGGTATCTTCAATTCTCAGTAAAAACTTACCGCCACAGTGACGTGCAAACAACCAATTGAAGATGGCGGTTCTGATATTACCGATATGAATCTGTCCGGTTGGGGATGGCGCAAATCTCACCCGAGGCGGCATTTGCCGACAGGCTGAATCACTGCGATTGTCAGGAGATACGGTCATGATAGAAATTGTCAGGGTTGAGTTGAAGTGCTTGTTGTCTCAAGTCCAACAGTGCTGGTATGGGTTGCCGCTTCAAGTTGTGATTGCGCCTTTTGTACATTTACCAGGGC
>JAGYNC010000279.1 GCA_018400135.1 Victivallaceae bacterium | reverse complement strand
CATCCCCTTTTCCCTTGCGGAAAAAACACTCAATGACATTTTAGCAGACTGGGCAACGGACGCGAATAAACGGCTGAACGTTCTGCGCTACCGAATACCCGTTTTTTCAGAAAATATTATTGATCAGGAGTTTATTAACAAAGAAGATTATGTGATTGTTATTGACATTCTTAAACTGAAATGTGAACAGTTTATTGAAAATGCTGAGACGATCATGGAACTGCCGGGAGGCAAATTGGCCAGAACTGCTGATAGTAATGTTTCAATTCCGGAAATTATCATGCGTATCAAGGATCTCGTGGATTACAGGATCGAACCTCTCAACGGGATGTTGAAGTCCAGCGGGATCAGCAAAAACAAAAAAATGACAAAGATTTTCGTCGAGAATCGACTCTTTAATCTGAAACTGAATTCAGAGGCGCTGATCGCGCAAGCAAATGTGTATACCGAAAGCCTAAGCAACTACTCCGCCGCACTCCACGACAAAGGCGATACCAGAGTCGGGCGAATGACCGAATCTGGCGATGCGGGTCAGATGCAGAAAATGCCTCCGGTTATTCCCCAGTTGGGAGAATCCTTTATCGACATGATAGTTACACTGGCCGGCAGGAATCTTGATGTCGAGTATCGACAGAAACTGATTGATAAACACATCAAAACTAAATTGGAACTAATCAGCATTGACCGAAAAAAAGCCTACTACACGCAAATTATCAATGATCTGGATGCCGCCAAAAAAGAAGGTCGCGAGGCTTGTGCCGAGACCGAAAAAATGCTGCTTTCAAGTTTGAGCAATAGCATAAACACCATGACGAAGTCTATCGCCGAACTTAACCAGATTTATCAAAGAATATCCGAATCAAACCTCAATCCGCAACGTGGGCTGTTCAGCGTTACCATAGCGCCGCGAGTAGTGACGGAAAGAAAATTCGGATTGAAGGAGAGTGCCGTCATCTGTGCGGTTTTCCTCTTGCTGACAATGTTCTCGGTGGTTGCCGGAAGCCTGATTCACGACTCGCTCAAAAACAGGAAAGCCTCTTAAATATCTTCAAAACTTTCTGGACATTGAAAAGTTTTAAAGCTTTTTTGTTTTGTTCAGGTAAAATAAAATGATGTGCAGCATCTTTGGAGTGCGAAACCCTCTGTTTCGCTTTGGTTGTCCAATATAATAAAGCGGCGAATTCAAGGAGTTACGATCTTGCGAAAAATGGAAGAAATTGATGTTATCTTTCTTTGGAGGATTCTAAAAAAGCATTGGAGTTCAATTACCCTGAGCGCGTTGCTGTGCTCAGCCGCCGCATTTGCGATCTGCCGTTTTGTTGTCGCTCCCGTTTATAAGGCGGAGGTGTCGCTTTTTGCCTGGAATGAAACATCAAAATCACCGACAATTGTCAGGAGGTCTGAAAGCGGGGGAAACGATCATTCGAACGTGCTGGCGGATGATAGCAAACTCGGGATATCTATCAGCGACATCAATCTGGGAAATCAACTGGTCAATGATTACAAGGAGTTGATCAATAGCCGTTATGTCCAAAACAAGGTTGAAGAAATACTGAACGAAAAGCTTCCGGCGGAGAAGCATATTAAATTCACTTTCGAAGCATCGCTGCCCAGACAAACCCGTTTCATGAAAGTAGCAGTGTATTCAACATCGGCGACCAAGGCTGAAACTGCCGCCGCCGTGATTGCGGATGTCTTTATCGAATCAGTCGGGGATTTGATGAATATCAGTCGTGTCAAAGTAGTTGACAAAGCCAAAGTTGTCGGCATCGTCAGTCCCAAAACATTCGCTATAACTCTTCTGGCGTTTCTGTTAGGCGGTGGTGGATTATTCGGGGTTTTTGTGGCTTTTAGTTTATTTCACCACACTCTCCACAACGCGGAAATTGTCACCGCCGAGTTAAACCTGCCGACTATCGGTAAGATCGGCGAAATTCAAGGTCGGCAGGATGAAAAATCGAAACTGGTTTGCCTGCCGAATCGCGATAGCGACCGACAATATCGCTTCGATCACATCGTCGAGAACTTCCTGCTGCTACAGACCAATTTGCATTACTCCCTGGCGCAGAAGCACGGCGCGCAAATCATCTTATTAAGCAGCGCGTTGCCCGATGATGGTAAAACCTTTGTTGCCACTAACCTCGGCTTGACATTGTCCAGCAGCGGCAAACGGGTTTTGCTGATAAACTGCGATTTGCGCCAGGTGGCATTCGACCATTTTGATGTTCCGCGCTCTCCCGGTTTGGTCAATTATCTATTGGGTGAGAATAAAATCGAGGAGATTATCCACAAAAATGTACTGAACAGCGTATTGTCGATGATCAACAACGGGCCGATTCCACCTAATCCGGCTTATATGCTGGAAATGTTGCAGAAATCGGCATTGTTTTCCAGCATCAGCGCCGATTACGATTATATCATTCTTGATGCTCCGCCACTCCAGAATATGGCGGATGCGTTGCTCCTAAGCAAACTGGCCGATGGTGTTATCATTGTTGCCAACGGTAAACGCACACCGGTCGGAGCGGTGCGTGATGCTGTCGCACAACTCCGCAAAATCAATGTAAATATTCTCGGAGTCGTGTTGAATCACCTGCCGCCTGATTCCAATGGTTATGGTTACGGGTATGGTTACGGGAATAGCGAAAAGGAGAGTTGATGGGTATTGGCTGAAGTTTTTTAGCCACAGATTACACAGATAAGAGGGAGAGGTTATCCACTATTTTCGCTTCGCATTGTTTTGTGTAATTCGTGAATTAAGTATTCATGAAACTTTCGGCAAGCTTCGTACTTTGAATCTGGGTTGTGGCCAAAGCCCGCCTTAAAGTATAATTTAGGCATTACGTCGGCACGACGGTGTTTTTTGCAAAAAAACAAAGAAATGGTGCGCCGGGACGGCGCATATATAATTAGTGCCGACGAAAAATTTTTTTTCGTTTAGGCGCTAATTATGATTGATATTCACAATCATATTCTGCCC
>JAGYNC010000278.1 GCA_018400135.1 Victivallaceae bacterium | reverse complement strand
GTGTAGTATTGACCCCGAGCCAATTAGCGGGAGAACGGGGAGTTGTTCACACAAAGGGAAGAGTTTTTGACGGGATAACCGGATGAGAAGGATCGGGGGATGGAGTGGGGAGTGAAACCACTAATCTTCACTAATCCGACACTAATGGGGGAAGGATAGTTGCTCTCCTCTTTGCTTAAAAGTCGTTTGTTTGTTTCACGCTTCTCTGCGCCTCCGCGCCTCTGCGGGAGAAACCAAAAATGACTCACTCGGTGGCGCAGAGAAAAAGCAATCTTTTCTTCGTGCCTTGGTGCCTTTGTGTGATAAATTTCTCCCACGAATAACATGGAAACAGGGAGAGGGAGTTGTCTCGCACAAAGGCACAAAGAACACAAAGGGGGAAGGGCAGACCGGCCACGAATTTCACGAATTGACACGAAAACGGGAAACTTTGAAAGAGTGAGGCATTACCCAGCGTCCCGGATTCAGGAGTTTTTCATAAATCGGCATTGAATTGATTTCTCATGAAGATAAATTACGGGTGAACTTATATTTAATTGACCACAGTTGTGATCAAATCTGAATAGTAATCAAATGGATAAAGGAAAATCAAAGCAATGGGCATGACCATAACCGAAAAGATTTTGGCCCGGGCGGGCGGACGGGACAATGTGGTTCCGGGTGATAACATCTGGGTCAACGTTGATGTGTTAATGACGCATGATGTTTGCGGACCGGGAACGATTGGCGTTTTTAAGCGGGAATTCGGCACAGATGCCAAAGTCTGGAACAAGGATGGGGTGGTCATTATTCCGGATCACTACATATTTACCGAAGACGAGAAGTGCCGTCGCAACGTTGACGTGCTTCGTGAGTTTGTCAGGGAACAGCAACTGCCTCATTTCTATGAACCCGGGACAGACTCCTACTCCGGAGTTTGTCATGTTACCTTACCGGAAAAGGGACATATCCGTCCGGGTGAAGTGTTGTTCGGTACTGATTCACATACCTGTACCCACGGTGCTTTGGGGATGTTCGCTTCCGGCATCGGCAATACCGATGCCGGCTTTATCATGGGCACCGGAAAGCTATTGATTAAAGTACCGGTAATGCTGAAGTTTATTATCAATGGAAAGCTACCGGATGGAGTTACCGGCAAGGATGTCATATTGAAGATTATCGGGGATCTCGGAGTTGATGGCGCCACTTATTGCGCCATGGAGTTTGCCGGTTCCGCGATTGAAGCAATGAGTGTTGAAGAACGCATGACCATCTGTAACATGGCAATTGAAGCCGGTGGCAAAAGCGGCATTATTGCTCCGGACGAAAAAACGATTGAATATGTTCGGGCGCGAACCGACCGGCCATTCACTTGTTTTTTCAGTGACGCGGACGCGCATTATCAAAAAGTCTACGAGTATAACGCCGAGGATTTCGAATCAGTGGTGGCATTGCCATTCTCACCGGACAACGTCAAGACGGCAAAAGATGCCGGAGATATCAAGATTGATCGGGCTTATATCGGTTCCTGTACCGGCGGCAAACTCACCGATTTTATGTTCGCCGCCAAAATACTTAAGGGACGCAAGGTCAAAGTAGATACTTTTCTTGTTCCATCCACCGTCGAGGTGGAAGACGCGCTGAGTAAGGTCAGCATTGAGGGTAAAACCCTGATTGACATATTCCGTGAAGCTGGTTGTATTGATCCGGCACCGCCGTCCTGTGCCGCGTGCCTGGGCGGGCCGATTGACACTTTCGGACGCTGCAATAATGGCGAGGTGTGCGTCAGCACCACCAACCGCAATTTTCCGGGTCGGATGGGTTCCAAGGATTCCCGTACTATTCTGGCTTCGCCATACACTGCGGCAGCTTCGGCGCTTACCGGCCATCTGACCGATCCGCGTTGCTACCTCAAATAAACCTAAAATTTTTTAACAGGAGAACCCCGTTATGGGTGACAATATTATCAGAGGCAAGGCATTCGTGGTTGGCAACAATATCGACACCGACCAGATTATTCCGGCCCAATATTTGAATCTGGTTCCTACCATCAAAGAAGAATATGTAAAGCTCGGCAGTTACGCCTTATGCGGCCTGCCGGATGAGTATGAAACCCGTTATATGGAGCCGGATGCAACGCAATCCCGCTATTCGATTATCGTTGCCGGTACCAACTTCGGCTGCGGCTCCAGTCGGGAACACGCGCCAATCAGTCTCGGTGCCGCCGGTTGCCGGATAGTTATTGCCAACTCGTTCGCCCGTATTTTTTTCCGTAATTGTATTGCTACCGGCGAGGTATATCCGGTGGAAACTGATTGTGATTTGGCACAACGCGTGAAAACGGGTGATGAGATTGAGGTTGACCTCGATCAAAAGACTATAACCATTATCGCCGATGGCACGACTTACGCGATCAAGGAACTCGGTGCGGTCAAAGAGGTAATTGATGCCGGCGGCATTTTCAATTACGCCCGCAACAGCGGAATGATTAAATAAAATATTTTCTCACACAAAAGGTTCAATATTTACTGCGGTGTTCGGTTGGTTTGCGCGTCGGCTGTTACCGCACAGCAGCATCTTGCCGCCTCCTGCTGGCAAGCTCGCATTTTATCCTGCAAGGCAGGAGTGAGCCGCACTCAATTTCTCACGGATTCAGGAGATATTTAATCTGGGAAAAAAACACCGTGCGAAAAAGAATTTTTCCCGCACGGTGTAAGCACTAAGATGGCCTCGGTCTGAAACAGCCGGATCCATGCAAATCAGGTTAATTTAATTGGCCATTTTTTTATCAATTGCGACAATCTTCTTTTCAGCATAAGCCTTCCACCAGTTGCCGTTTGCAATCAACGCCTGATATTTGGCTTTGGCATCTTCCAGTTTACCCTGTTTTTCAAGCAGTTGAGCTGCCCGCAGCAAGGCATAAGACTTATAATATTTGTGGTTAATATCATCAATTTTCTCAATCCATCCATCAGCCTCATCGTATTGTTTGGCAGAATTGAAAGAGAGAATGATTTCAGAAACTATCC
>JAGYNC010000277.1 GCA_018400135.1 Victivallaceae bacterium | reverse complement strand
CAGGGTAATTCCCTTGTCCTTGTTGCTCCACCCGCAAGTCAAGATGCCTTTATTATCGCAGACAACAGGAATGATTTTGCCGGAAGCGAGTACCTCCTCGAATGGAGCCAGTGTTGCCAGTGCTTTCGAGTGATAGTAATAATCCAAAGGCGAATCGAAATCGAGGAAAGCGTAATATGTTATGCCGGCGACTCCGTCAAGAAAAGCCATATAAAGCATCGGTTCGATCTTTTTCGGGTCGTACTCACCGTATGTGCCGGTAGTCAACCATGGGATGGCGATGCGTCTGCCGAGGGCTTTGAATTCCGCCGCCAACACGGTATGCATCTTTAGTATGTCGCCGCCGACATAGAGGTTCGGCTGGGTGAAATCAATCAGTTCCGGGTGTATCATTTCCCACAGATAAGGGAGATGTATTGGCCGTTTCCCGGGCGGAGGTTGATTGGCTTTCAAACCGTAAATTCCGGCTAGCGGCATTTGCTTTCCGTCGGCATAATGTTTTTTCATTTCCGCACGCAAATCAGTCAGATGTTCCTTGCCAAGAGTGAAGATAAACTCCTCGGAGTCTTCGATGCCGAGTTCAGCCTTGCGTTCCCGGCAGGTTTTGCATTGAGCCGCAACCTGACCCCCGAATCCCCAACACTCGATATCATGGAAAATTATATCCGGCCGGACGGCTACAGTAGCCTCGGCCGCCCGCTCGATTTCAGCCCGATAGAACGGACCGCGGTACGATGGACAAAGTGAGGTTCTGTCCGTACGACGTGGCGTTTTCGGATTCGGGAGTTGCGAATAGACCTCGTCTTTGCCTTGAGCCGCATAATGAATCAGATGAAATGTTGATTCGTTCTGGAGAATTTTGAAGCCGCGTTTCCGCGCCTCACTGAGGCGGGCCAAAGCCTCGTCCTTATTCATGCGGGGACGAATAATTCTGTCCATGTAATGGCGGGGAAACGTGGGTACAGCGTTGAATCCCATGTGTTCGTATGCATCCAGAAAAGAAGGCCATTCCAGCTGTTCCCGATCAAGCATCCAGGCAAGGCTGATATGGAATTTTTCTAACCGCGGAACGCGGGGAATGTCGAGCAAACGCACGGGCACCTCGATTTTATTCGGACGATACCCCTCGCTCTCGACGTAGAATACGGCGGTGTCGCCTTTCCCGTCCGGTTCGCCGACAACTTTCAGGTAGACAGGCCCGACGGCATCGCCCCGGCTGTATTCCATGCCTTTGAACGACCATTTTTTGCGTCCGGAATCGAGTGGTTCGACCGAGATAATCTTGAGGCGGGGACTTGCTTGCATGATTTCCAGATACGGGGGGAGTTCGAGACAATAGGTTGTTTCCCGTTTCGAGTCTTTCTCTTTCCGCATGTCCACGCGCTTGAAAAAATTCGGAGTGATGATGTTTCCGGAAACCGCCAGAACGTTTTTGTCCGGATACAGGCCGATTCCCTCCCTAATGAAGATGCGTTTCGCCTCAGGCTGGAACTCGACTTCGTCGATGTCGAAATCCCCTTTGATTACGGCAATCTCGTCCGAAACAAAACTTCTCGCGGAGGAAATTTGAAATACAATATAACGCGCCTTGATGCGCAAATCGGTGAACCTTACCGGAAACACGAAGTTTTCCCCGGTCTCTTCCATGTAAAAAAGATTTTTGCCATTGGCGGCACCCGACTCGTCCAAGCCCAGCTTGTGAAACGTGTCCACCTCGTAGAAGTCAATGCCGTCAGCACTGGCCAGAACCGTTATACGGCCCGGCACCTGTTGCGAGACCGTCGCTCCTCCACCCATGACGCGCATGGCAATTGTCTGAATCGGATACACCTGATGCAGGTCCACCACTATTTGCAACCCCTTACCAATGATGCCTCCGCCCGCTATTGCAAACGCCTCCGGCGCGAACAGCAATTTGCCATCTTCACGCATCGTCACCTTGCCGTCGAGCAGATTTTCCAGTCGATTGTTCGGCGCATGCGGGTAGTTCGGCGCCATGGATGAGGTGATGGATTTTTCCAACGCCACGTTCTCACCACGGGTGCTATCGAGCCACTGACGCATATATCCGGACTGCAGTTCGCTATTGATGTCCGTCAAACCGGCTTTGTGTTCCTTAATGCTCAGTTCATCGAACAGAATAGTCTGATCCTTGTGCTTGCCCCAGTTGCAAAGCAAAATCAGCCTTCCGGTTGTTCCCCGCCGGAGTTGCTGCCCCTTTATGATTCCTTCCCACCGCGTCCATTCGTTGGGCACTGTTCCTGATTTCGCGTAAACATAACCTGCCATGATGTGCTGCCGGATTTTGGTTCCCGCCGGATAGGCCCTGCCAACCTCTTTTGCCAATGTCACTTCATAGGTGTCGCCTTTCTTCTCGATACGTTTGATGCCGGAGGAGACATTGAAGTTGGGCAGATCGTCTTCATCCTCCTTGGCATCAAAAGCAACCACCGTGATCGGACTCTTGCTCCATTTCGAGCAATCCTTGACCATGAGCACCGTGGAGTTCGGTTCACAGGCGGCAACCAGCTCGGTGAAGGAGTCTTTCACTCCGGCCACATTACGGCTTGCGATGTATCTGCCTTGAGCATCGTACGGCCTCACTCCGAGATGAGCCAGCGACGGCGTGTCACCTGCCGCCTTGATTTTGACGGAGACGAGATACGATTTTGACGCGTCAATAGCGAATTTTTTCCTTGACACGACACCTTTCTGTTTCTCCGCCTCGAAAACCTTGGTTCCGTCCTTCAATTCAACGATTTTGGCACCACCGCCCAGTTCGAGTTTGCCGCCGGCCGCCTCCTCCCTGATCAGCGCTTCTCCGGCAACAACGACTCCGGTGACCAGCGCCAGACCAACCATGAAAAGGTGTTTTCTCATCCTGCGTCTCCCGTTTTTTTTGTTGTTGAAATACTTGCGAATACAGTCAATCCAATGACCCCAATGGTAATGGATTTCTTCATTCCTTTTCATTTCTTTTCAATATAGTTTTTTATTAAATCCAGTTTT
>JAGYNC010000276.1 GCA_018400135.1 Victivallaceae bacterium | reverse complement strand
TTCTTCTTGACCGATTTTCCAACTTTATCCTTGAACATTCCTTGCTCGATATTGGATATTCAAATCTCAAGTTCCCTAAAATAAAACACGGTAACCGGGGGGGGAAGGGAATATCTCACACCAAGGCACAAAGAACACTGAGAAAAATGAAAAATTACTAATGCAGAATGAAGAATGAGGAGAGAGATTAACCATATAGAACATGGTTAACCTCACCCCGCCTTCATTCGGGTTCCTTCCTTCGTGCCTCTGTGCCTTTGTGTGATAACTCTTCCTCAACTTTGGCACTGCTTTTTCGGACGGCACGGAGGCCGTCCCTCCACGGGCTTCGCCCGTATTATCCCCGCGCCTTTGGCGCGGCGGAGGGTCGTGCTCCTGCGCGACCGCGTATTTCGGACGACCGGGAGGTCGTCCCTCCACCGGCCTTTGGCCGGTATTCTCCCGATGCGCGAAGTACATTGTCGCCCGCGACCGCCAAGTAGTCGCAGGCGTAGCCTTACGCCGCGACCCTCCTTTGTGCCGTCGCTTTTCCCAACTAGAGCTTATTCGAAAAGCTCTAAAATCCGAAACTCGGAACAAAGATGAAATCCTAAAAAATCAATGCTCGAAACCTTTTCGAGCGCGGTCTAACTACCGCGCCGCCGGTGCCGGTTTAAGGCTAAACCTGGCACTACTCCGCAGGCCGCTTTGCTCCGACTTCATAATGCCTCACTCTTTCCTTTGGTCCAGCGTCCACGCGAGGGCAATATCTGCTTCTTTTGCGGCGGCGATAGTGACCCGTGGCGCCAGGGGCGGCAGAGTGGCGGCGGATTCGGAAACGCCGTCGCCAACCAGATAGAGCAGATCGTGCAGTTTTTTTATCCTGATCGCGTCGCTATTGCCCCATCCGGCGACACCGCTGGCTGTGATATAAAGTCGTCCGGAACTCATGTATGCCTTTGCCAGCATTTGTTTTGCTGTCGCGCAGTCGAATGCCTCAATCACGATATCGCAATCGACAAATACCTCTCGGACATTATCCGGCGTGATGCGTTCACTGTGAGTTTCCAACTCCAGATCGGGATTTATCCGGAGGAGATTCTCTTGCAATGCATCAACTTTGAGTCTGTCGACCTGATCATAAAAATAGAATTGCCGGTTCAAATTTGAATAGGCAACGCAATCAAAATCGTAGATTTTTAAGTTGCCGAACCCGCTTCTGACCAATAGCGCGGCGCAGTTGGAACCCAAACCACCAGCGCCGGCGATGCCGACTTTGACTTTTGCCAGCTTTTCGTAGGATTCGGTACCGAAATATGCCGGAAGGGTTTTGGTGAATTCATTCATCAACCACCTCCAACAAAAGAGACGATGAGCAAACGATCGGTATCTCTGAGCAGAACTTTCTCATAATCATCGTGTTCAAGAATGCTACCATTATGTTCAATCACGATGTTCCCGGGATCATAGTCACGGTCTGCAATAAATTTTGCCAGGGGCAATTCGGCAGCATCAAGCTCAAGCATTTTTCCGTTAACTTCAATTTTCATTGGCACCCGCTCCGTGCTGCTTTACCGGTTAGCTTTTTCCAGCGCCTCGGCAAGCGCGTCGATAATGTCGTTGATGTCTTCAATGCCGATGGACAATCTGATTAAATCCCGGGAAAGTCCGCTTGCCGTCTGTTGTTCTTCTGTCAACTGGGCGTGCGACGTACTGGCGGGGTGCAGGATCAGGCTTTTGGCATCGCCCACATTGGCCAGATGCGAAAACAGACGAATATTATTTATTAGTTTGACCCCGGACTCATAGCCACCTTTGATGCCGAACACAACCATGCCGCCAAAGCCGTTTTTGAGATATTTTGAAGCTATCGGATAGGTTGGGTCTTCCGGCAAGCCGGGATAACGAACCCAGGCGACATGTTTACTTTGCTGCAGGAACCGCGCCACCGCCAACGCGTTGTCGGAATGACGCTGCATCCGCAACGGCAGGGTCTCGATCCCCTGCAAAAATATCCAGGCGTTGTCCGGAGAAATGCAGGCCCCGAGATTGCGCAGCGGCACCAGACGCATTCTCAGGATGTACGCCAACGGATTGAGTTCTCCCAGATCATGAGCAAATCGCAAATCGTGATAACTGCTGTCGGGTTCGTTGTACAACGTGAACTTCTTGTCGGTCCAATCGAATTTGCCCGAATCGACCACGATTCCGCCGATAGCCGCGCCATGTCCTCCCAGCCATTTTGTCAGAGAGTGAACCACAATATCCGCGCCGTGTTCCAACGGTCTGAGCAGATACGGTGTAGTGAATGTCGAGTCAACAATCAACGGCAGATGATGCTTTTTGGCGATTTTCGACACCTCGCCGATGTCGGTAAAATCAAGCACCGGATTGCCGATGGTTTCAATAAAAATAGCCTTGGTTCGCGCATTGATGGCTTGTTCATAAGCAACGTAATCTTTAGGGTTGACAAAGCGTGTGGTAATGCCGAACTGAGGCAAGATGTCGGCAAACATGGTATAAGAGCCGCCATAAAGATTGTTGGCGGCAACCAGTTCGTCGCCCGCCTTCAGAATATTAATGACGGCGTAATATACCGCCGAAGTGCCGGAAGCGACAGCAAGCGCTCCCGCCCCGCCCTCAAGCGCGGCAACCCGTTGTTCAAGAACATCGTGCGTCGGGTTCATCAGGCGCGTGTAGATATTACCGGGTTCCTTTAGCGAAAAAAGGTTTGCGCCGTGTTCGACATCTTTAAACACGTAGGAACTGGTGCGATGAACCGGTACGCCTCTGGAAAGCGTATGAGGATCCGGAGTTTGTCCGGCGTGAACAGATAAAGTTTCAAAGCGATAATTTGAGGTGTTTTCCATCTGACGTACTCCCATTGATATGGTTTGAATTTTTTTCGATTACGATTACGACAACCGCTGCGCTGACAACGACAACGGTGGGGTAACCCATCCCATAGAACAAAGCGAAACAGGAGTTTCGCCTGTCTGCCGTGTCGGCACAGGCAGGCACTCCAGAGATG
>JAGYNC010000275.1 GCA_018400135.1 Victivallaceae bacterium | reverse complement strand
ACCAGTATACCTGAGATCCATATCGCGATTAAAGTGTGCAAACGCGCAGAGACAAAAAGGGAGTTTCCCCCTCGTTTTTGTCTGTAAAGACGTATATACCCTGTTTGTCACTTCTTTGGAATTTTCTTCTTTCGGGTAATACTTATGCTGATTAGCGCTCTACAGAAAAAAGGGATTATGCAATTGATGGTGCTGATCTATATGCTGCTCAGCCTAGGCACTGCCAATGCAACTTTCTGGTGCCATACGGATGAAAACTCCTCCCATTTGAAAGTGAATCCGATCGGCAAATGTTGGGTCAATTGTTCTTCGGATTCCGAACTGTTTCAACATAGTTCAAAAATACCTGAGTCAGCAAGTTTATCTTTTTCACCTGGTGACAATTGCCTTGATTCCCCGGTACTTACTTCAGTTCTTCCTTCCTCAAAACCGACCGACCTGCTAAACAAAAACTTAGCAAGTTCATCCGACACGACCTGTCTCCCCCATATTCCTGAGCTGAGCTTAGGAAATACACACTTAGCCAACCATCTCCGGTCTGGCTACTCACCTGAATCTCAAACGTTAAAAGTTCTGCGTACAGTTGTCCTTCTGCGTTAAACCCGTTTGCACTACTCAAAACAACCTGGAAAAAAAAGATTGTTCTTAGCGTTTCCGTCGTCGAGACAGCACCCATGCGCGATTGATCCGTAAAGATTCCTGGAGTTGAAAAGGCGTTAAACTGACTTAGCTATAAAAAGATTGCAACGGAACAAAAGCCGGCTGGCTATTTTGGAACGTTCGTCGTGGGAGTCGCCTTCGCCATCGGATATCCTGCGCCTATGACCCCATTTTTTACCATCTTATGGAGTATGTACTGATGTCGCAATCTGATAAAGCTACAAATACTAACTGGATCTTGCTGTTCTTATGCTGGGCCCTGGTCAGCATCTCGGCAACGATCAGCATTTTTTTCAGTTCCGTTTTAGAATATCAACCCTGTGTCCTCTGCTGGTATCAGCGGATCTTTATGTTTCCGTTAATCTTTATTTTCGCTGCGGGCCTGTTCCCGTCATTTGATAAAAGTGTCATTAAATACGCACTACCACTGACCCTCGCTGGTGGATTGACGGCTCTTTATCATACGTTGCTCTACGCTGGAATGATTCCGGAAAACATTCAACCCTGTTCTCAGGGTGTTTCCTGCACTGAACAATATTTTGAGCTATTCGGTTTTATTTCCATCCCCATGTTGTCATTTTTCGCATTTTCAACTCTTGTCACCCTGTTAATTATTTTAAAGTGGAGAACAACATAATGAAATATGCACTTGTAGGAATCACCTGTGTAGTATTGGTTTTAGCCTTTGTGGTCGGCAATAATTATTATCAAGATCAGCAAGTAAAAAAGTATGGTTCCATGGCGTCAGAGAACGCTGAAATTTTTGTCAGAGATCATTCAAAGACCCTCGGTAGCGATGATGCCAAGGTGACCCTGGTTGAGTTTATGGATCCGGCCTGTGAAACCTGTGCAGCATTTGCTCCCTATGTCAAAAAAATCATGAATGACAACCCCGGAAAAATTAAACTGGTGCTGCGTTACGCCCCATTCCACGACGGTGCCGACGACTTTGTTAAAATTGTTGAAGCCGCTGCAAAACAGGGAAAATACTGGGAAACCCTGAACCTGATGTTTGAAACCCAGAACATCTGGGCCAACCATCATAATTATCAACCGGAAAAGTTATGGGACATTCTTCCCAGAGCAGGCGTGGATATCGAGCAAATCAAAAAGGATATGACTGACCCCGCCATTGCCAATATGATTGCCCAGGACATGGCCGATGTGAGAACCCTCAATGTACAGAAAACCCCCGGTTACTTTGTCAACGGCAGACCACTGCAAACTTTTGGCTACCAGCAATTGTACGAATTGATTCAGTCAGAGTTGAATGCCCAATATCCGAGATAGTTATAGCCATAATTACCTTTAAAAACAGGCTTGTTTGATCGACTCAACTTCAGGAGGATGATCGCATTGAGTAAAAATACGAAAAGACAGAGACCTTCCACGGCAAAGGCTGCTCCACGGCAGGAAACATCAACCCACGAAGGATCCGTGAAACAGGGGAAAAAGAAACGACCGTTGATAGTGAAAAAAAGGAAGCATCCTAACTGGCCCGTGACGGCACTTGCCGGGGGCGGTATGATGTTGACTCTGTATCTGACACTTACCGTATGGTTTGGAGAAGTTCCCTTGTACTGCGCTCAAGGGAGTCCATGCGACATCGTTCAGCAAAGCCGTTGGGGAACCTTCCTCGGTATGCCAACGGCATTCTGGGGGTTTTTGACTTACGCTGCGCTCGCGTTTATCGGTTTTAAGGTTCGCAGCCCTGAGCGGCATTGGAAGGCAGCCTGGATCGTTTCATTAGTGGGAGTCGGCTACAGTATCTATCTCACGTTGGTATCACACTTTGTCATCGATGCCCTTTGTCCTTATTGCCTTGTTTCGCTGTCAATAATGATGGCCATTTGCGGAGTCATCATGACTCAGCGGCCTGAGGGGATGAAGGATTTCAAACTGAGGCCCTGGGTCACTCAAACAGTCGTTGCGGCACTGATCATCATCGGGGGGATGCATCTGCACTATAGTGGGGTATTCAACCCTGCGGCTGGACCCGAAGATCCCTATCTGAAAGGGCTAGCCACTCATCTTGCGCAGGAGGGTGCCGTTTTTTATGGTACTTTCTGGTGACCGGCATGTGAGGAACAGAAGTTTCTGTTCGAGTCATCAGCTAAACTGCTCCCTTACGTTGAATGCACACCCGGTGGGCGCAGGTCACCGCAAACAGCAGAATGCAGAACAAACAATATCCAATCCTATCCTACCTGGATCATCGGTGGGAGATCGTATAAAGGCCTGCTTAAACCTGATCAGCTGGCTGCGTTTTCAGGGTACCCCCAGAAAGAATAGGATCAGCAGCCAGATAGTGGTGCATGGAGACGTTCAGCCATAAAGTCTGCATCCTTATTATTTTAAGACCGGAACAAGTATTTCATTGCG
>JAGYNC010000274.1 GCA_018400135.1 Victivallaceae bacterium | reverse complement strand
GCGCCTGTCCCGACCCTCGACCAGAAACCTGAACAGACACGGCAAGGACTTCGTCACGTCCTTTATTCTTCTCAAAAATCTGTCTTAAAATCCGGTTGATACTGGATCCGGTCCCGCTAGCCTATGTCGATTACGACTGCGATTCCGATAGCAATAGCGATTATTTATTTGTTGTTTTCTTATCATGCTGAACTTGGCAGAACCCTTGGGGATGCAGTTGTCCACATCTGCATCTATTTATAAATTGCGATTGGTTATTGACTTATAAGCTTATTGACAAACATTGTGCCATATTATATTGTTTCTCTATAGATGCAGAATGGACCAATAGAGAATATGAGGGATACAAAGGAAGATGAGAAAGGTAACTGTTTTTGCAACAAATGTTTCCCTCCCAACCTGAGAAGGAAGAATGGAGATGACCAAGAAGAAACCTACATCAACATTTCATTTCACTCTAATTGAGCTCCTGGTAGTGATTGCCATCATCGCGATACTGGCTTCCATGCTTTTACCAGCTTTAAACAATGCCCGCGCAAAAGCAAAAACCATATCTTGTACAAGCAATTTAAAGCAGATTGGTACAGCAATGTTCATGTATCGTGATGACAATGGCGGCTATTTTCCTTGGCTAGGCTATACCCTTCCAGACAACAGATTCTTCTTTTGGGGAACTTTTTTAGGCGGCTACCTCCCGACATTAGGCAGCGATCCAGACTCAGCTTTCGCACAACAACCGTCGTTTGGCGCAAATCATCAAGAAGGACTGGAAAAATATGCAATAATCATCTGTCCTGGAGCGAAATGGATTTGGGGCGACAATCAGCCAGGCCACAGAGGCTATGCCACGAATTACACTGGAAATCAATGGCTAATGGGCGGAGGTACACTTAAACCGATGAAAGCTAATCGGGTAAAGAAACCCTCAGACACTGGAATCATGTGGGACGGAGTACATAATCCGTCAAAAACAGAAGGTCCATACGCATGTTACGTCAGTCGTATCACATTAGGCAACGCCAACTGCCTGGTCGACTATGTCCGGCACAATTCGGTCTGTAACGTTTTATATGTTGATGGACATGTTGACGCCTCGACAAAGCAGAAATACCTGCAGATTGCCTGGAACAAGACAAACGGCAAATTGTACGAGTAGGCGCTCCCTTTGCAGATAAAATTCCAGTTGAGCCAGGAGTCAAAGTGGTATTTAAGAAGCGTTTCGCAGCCATTGTAGCCATATCCGTATTAGCGTTAAAAGCCGCTGATATTCAAACTGTTAATCCAGAAGAATCCAAAATTAGCGAGTTGTCGCGCATTGATTTATGGCAACCAGGCAATTATAAGAAAGTTACGGTTCAAGAGAATTTTTTTTCAGGAGAAACGGTCTACGAACGAGGAAAGATAACTCCTTTTCTATACTCACCCCCGTTCACAATTCAATTGAGTGACCCGGTTGTTCTCTCTTTCAAATTAAAGACAACGCAAAGCAGCAACGCTCGACTGTTTTTCCGTCCTGCTGGAGGCAAATTCAACGATTCCGATCGAGTGGATTTTAATGTGGTAGAAGGGATAGAATTTAAGTCCTACAAAATTTATTTGCCGGTTCAGGATAAAGTTATCGAACAACTTCGTCTGGATATTTTTGCGCTTGAAGCAAGAGTAGAATTCAAGGATTTCAAGTTGCAGGCAGCCGCTGAAAGTGATGAACTGCCGTTGCCTATTGTTTCCAAACATACTTTTAACGAACGAGTTCCGGATATCAGTCCGTTGCAAGAGGAGGAAAACCTTTTCTCCTTCGGTCCCAAGCCTCAACAGAAAAATTTCACGCTACACCCAGAATCCTCAACGGCAGTGAAATCTCGTCGTTATGCTCTTAATTTTCAGGCACCCACCCACCATTATATTCTGGAGTTTCAATCCGCAACTTCTGCAAGTGGTGTTCTTAACTTTCAAATTCAGGCTTATGACATATTCGACAAAAAACTGGATCCCGTCGATTTTAAGCTTGATTTGGAGAAAAAAGAAGAAAAAAATGCGTCACTACTGTTCGAGTTGCCTTCGCGGACAGCTTCCTTTAGCGTCGAAATGATTTCTGAGGATTTAAAGGGAAAATTAAATGTTAACGAAATAACGATTTACCCATTTATCCGCCCTGCAGATGTTTGGCAGGCAGAATGGATTTGGCACGGGAATTCCGCACATCCACACCAGGCCTTTTTCAGAAAAACATTTCGACTCGCAGAGATACCTGTTCAGGCGAAATTGTTAATAGCTATGGACGATGACATCACCGAAATTTACATAAACAATACGAAGTTGCCTTTGCCGGCAAATGCCAACTCTGTTCGACTCCCTGATGAGATCGATGTCACATCGCACCTGCGCCAGGGAGAAAATCTTTTAGCTATTGCCGGTACTGACCGAGGCGGTTGGAAGGGACTGCTTTGTGAACTTGCTGTCTACAATCGCGATAAGTACGAACTAATTAAGTCAGACAGCAGTTGGCGGGTAGCAGGAACAGCTCCGCCCGAATGGCCGAATTTGGATTTCGATGATGCGGCGTGGTCGGAAGCGGTCATCACCTCCAGTATTGATGTGCCTCATCCGTATATGGGGCCGAAAGCAATTTTGAAAAGTTTTAAGATACTCAAGGCCGCATTGACCGGACGTCAAATTGATATTTCACTGGAAATTGAGCCTGCAACTTCAGATATATCCTTTACTTTTAACCTGCGCAATGGAAAGCACTCCTACTTTATCGGGAATTCCCGAGAAAAGGATTTGCAACCTGGCGAATTGAACCGGGTCGACTTCTCCAGCAATCTTTCTGACGTTATTCCTGCGGGAAAATATGTTCTGGAAATTCAGAGCGCAGACGCTGTCATTCCGCCGTCTCGTGCTGTTGAACTGGAAGTCGGACTTGAATCAACTCAGAAAGATTTACCACGAGTCAAAGTTCACTACGGCAAAAATTTGCGGACTCCGCAAGTTGAAGTCGATGGTGAAATACATTCTTTCACACATTTATTTACACCAGATACCCACTTCGATCAAATTGAAAATCTAAACAAAAATCGAGTAAAACAATATTGGCTTAGCGGA
>JAGYNC010000273.1 GCA_018400135.1 Victivallaceae bacterium | reverse complement strand
GACTGGCGTTATGACCTTGTCTGGAACGCGAAAAAACTGCATCAATTTGTCCTGGAGAAAAAAGCGTATCTACAAAAGGAATACGAAAAATTATACGGCCTGAAAGATTTTGATGTCCAGTTCGACCTGGTTGCCCACTCGATGGGCGGCCTGTTGGCGCGTTATTATCTGCGTTATGGTCAACAAGAGTTAGCGATGAACGAAGCTTCCCCAAAATTAGATTGGCGCGGCAGCCGTCATGTTGACAAAGCACTGATAATCGGTACGCCAAACGCGGGCTACCTAGACACGTGGTACGAAATGCTTCACGGTCTCCGGCTCCAGGCTGGCGCCCCGCTTTATCCGCCGGGCATTATCGGCACATTCCATACCTACTATCAAATGTTGCCCCCATTGAGCACGAAATCGGTGGTCTATGCCGATGCTCCGGATGAGGCCGTAGATATTTTTGATCCGCAGCTATGGGTTAAATACCAATGGGGTATTGCCGATCCAAAACAGGATAAATTTCTACAAAATCTCTTGCCCTCGGTTAAGGATGTTGCAAAGCGCCGCAGAATTGCGATAGAACATCTCGGTAAATGCTTGGCTCGCGCCAAGAAATTTATCGGGTTAATGCGTGTCCATGCCACGCCCCCTGCCGATGTTAACCTGGCGCTGTTCGCCGGCGATGCGTTTGCCACTCGTCGTCGGGCTGTTATCGATCGGGCAACTGGAAGTATTGTCAGGATTGACATGGAGCCGGGCGACGGCAAAGTGCTAGCGTCCAGCGCGCGATTTGATGAGCGGGAAGGACAAGAATGGGCTCCGTTTCTGGTTTCGCCGATAAACTGGGCTCAGGTGATGTATCTGCCAGCGGCACACATGGGGCTGATGGCATGTCCGACTTTCGTTTCCAACGCCACATTTTTTTTGTGGATGCGTCCAACGTCCCATCAAAAGAAAAAACTCGAGCGCTTCCGCAAATAAATATTTATAGCAAATTATACTATTTACATAAATGAGGAATTGTGTAGAAATGAATTGGTCTCCGGTGATCACTCGTTATGAACAAGAGTTGCTGGAACAGGTTGTGCCGTTCTGGGAAAAACATAGTATTGATCACGAATTCGGCGGTTATTTCTCGTGCTTGGATCGTGATGGTTCTGTTTACGACACCACCAAGTATATGTGGATGCAATGGCGCATCGTCTACATGTTTGCCACGCTTTATTGCAGCAGATATGGCAAAGGTCGCGAAAACTGGCTGGAAATCGCCCGCAAAGGTTACGATTTTCTCTTCAAGCATGGACGGCTCAATGACGGCAGTTATTATTTTGCGCTGAATCGCCCGGGAACACCTATCATGGCTCCATTCAGTATCTTTTCAGATTGTTTCGCGTCAATGGGTGCCGCGGCTATGTTTCGGGCAACCGGCGAGGAACAATATCGCAAAGAAGCAGAATCGGCTTTAGCCAGTTATATCCGCCGGATACCCGATCCGAAAGGAAAGTATGAAAAATCTCTGCCTGGTAAAGAGCGTTATCTTTCACTCGGCTCGTATATGATTTTAGCCAACCTCGGCTGCGTGATGAAAGAGTGTCTGAATACAGATAAACACGAAACCGAGTGTCGCCGGGCGGTTGAGTTGGTGATGGATAAATTTTTTCACCCGGAATTACGGGTTGTCTTTGAAAATGTCCGACCCGATGGGAGTTTTGACCTGGATAGTTGCGAGGGGCGTTTTATTAATCCCGGCCACGGCCTTGAATCAATGTGGTTTGTCATGAAATACGCTGAAGCGCATGGTGATAAAGAGTTGATTCGCCGCGCGGCCGATTATACCGATGCTATTTTCTCGTTTGGCAGCGATAATCTACACGGTGGTATTTTCTATTTTATGGACGCGCTCGGAAAACCGCACATGGAATTGCAGCATGACATGAAACTGTGGTGGCCGCATAACGAAGCAACACTTGCGGCACTTTACGCCTACCGGCTCACTGGCGAAGAACGCTTCCTGCTCCGCTTTCAGGAAATTGATGACTATAGCTTCAGTCATTTTCGGGATGCGGAATACGGCGAGTGGTTTGGTTATCTCAACCGCGCCGGCGAACCGAGCCACTTGCTCAAGGGCGGCAAATGGAAAACTTTTTTTCACCTGCCGCGTTATCTTTTAACTGCGATTGAACAGATGAAACTACTCGCTTCGCAATAAACTTGTCGCGGTAAAAAATTTTTGCCAAAGAACAAGATACGAAACAAAGAAAATTTTGTTCGGTCAGTTGAAAAAGTAAACGCACATTTGTGAGACTAAACGCGCGTTACCCTGAAATTGGTCTGCATTTAGTTTGACAAACAAGTAAAAAGGATTGGACTTTTCTTCTCAAGTGAGAAAATTGCCTGTGTTGCGTGCGTTTACTTTTTCAACAGTCCCGAAGATTTTTCAAAATTTATCGAGAAAACGCTTGACATTGGCGATGTTTTGCATTATACTATTAGCACGTGTGAATTATTTGATGTTTTTTGTTGCAAAACGAGATAAGCAACAATAATAGAACCATTGTTAACGCGAGTTAAATATAAAATGACGCAAAAACAGATAGCCAACATGCTGAATATTTCCCGTTCGACGGTGAGTCTGGCGCTGGCGAACTCCCCGAAGATCAAAACCGAAACCACTCGCCGGGTGCGCGAGCTTGCGCAAAAAACCAATTATCAACCGGATATGGCTGCACGCAGTCTGGTTATGGGAAAAACCAATCTTATCGGCATTCTCCTGCCGTCTTTCGCGCATCGCTTCCTCGGAGAGTTGTCCAATGAAATTTCTCTTTATCTGAGTGAAAAGGGTTACTCGGCAATTTTCGGCGTGGGAATCGAGACGGATGAAATTTCACATTTGCTCAATTCCATGACGGCACGCAAAGTGGATGGGATAATCTCATATATGAGCGCCTGCGAAAAACTGTTCCACTTGAATGAAAACGGTACTCCGGTGGTGGTCTACCGCAAGCCGGGCGACATCCCGTTGAGCTACGTGGATGTTGACCGTTATGAAGGAAGCAGACTCCTTACCAGACATCTGATTGAAACCGGTCGCCGCCGCATCGCATTTATCGGTGGACACGGCAATAA
>JAGYNC010000272.1 GCA_018400135.1 Victivallaceae bacterium | reverse complement strand
TCAAGCGGACGACTGAGCAGTTTGCAACTGCAACTCATACTAGCCTCGACCCACCCAAATAGTGGACGATTATAAATTGAGTGCCGGACCAGAAAGACATTTAGAGATTTAAGCTGTGAATTTGAATCACGATTTATGATTTTTCCGGTATTGATTGATGGTGTGGCGGAGTTCATCCGTGGCGGCGGCAGCGGCGGCAGCGAAATTTTCGGTATTGTCCGCGTAGATAATGCCGCGCGACGAGTTGATAATCAGGCCGATACCGTCGGCGGTTGCCCCATTTTCAATAACTTTTTTGACATCGCCGCCCTGGGCACCGACACCCGGCACGAGAAACGGCATATCCGGGCATAGTTTGCGGATTTTTGCAAGTTCGTCCGGAAAGGTGGCACCGATAACCAGCAATATGTTGTTATTGACATTCCACTTGTCCCGGGCCAGGATGGCGACATGTTCGAAAATTGTCTTGTGGTCACAGACCAGTTCCTGAAGTTCACCGGAACTCGGATTTGAAGTGCGACAGAGGACGATGACACCGCGTTCCCGGTGTTCAATGAAGGGTTGCAGCGAGTCCATGCCGAGATAGGGATTGACCGTTACGGCATCGGCTTGATAGCGATCGAATGCCTCTTTCGCGTACATTGTGGCAGTTGGCCCGATGTCGCCGCGTTTGACATCCAGAATTACTGGAATATCCGGGTAATTTTCGTGGATGTAGTCAATGGTCAGCCGGAGTTGTTCATCAGCGTTTTGTCCGGCGTAATACGCTGCCTGTGGTTTGTAAGCGCAAACCAGATCGGCAGTAGCGTCGATAACAGCTCGATTGAATTCAAAGATCGGGCGCGGCAGATGTTGGACGCACCCGGGCAATTTATTCAGGTCGGGATCGAGTCCGACGCAAACCAACGAGTTGTTGCTCCGCCAGGCGGCGCGGATTTTTTCCATAAAGGTCATGAGTATTAATCCTATTCTGGCGACGGCTGTCAGCTTACCGCAAAGGTGAGCTGCGCCGAATCCGGTATGGTTTTTACGGTGCAATCATTGGCATAGGCGCGTTCGGGCAGGCCGATGAGAATGTTTGCGGGTTGTTGTCCAATGGCGAACGGCGCGTGATGCCAGACGCCGGGACGCACTACTACCATAGTCAGCCGTGGTACTATGAAGAGTTCGATTTTATCAAGCGGCACCTGTTGCCCGGGGTCTGCCGGCGCAACGTGGATAATGACATCGCCGTCAAGCGGCATCAGCATTTCGGCGGTGTAATTGTGATATTCGGAACAGTCCACAACTGGTTCGCGCGGTTCAATCCTGAGGGTGGAAAAGGCAATTTTTGCATCGGGCAACGATTGTATCAGGATGTCGCGGTAGAAAGTAATCGGGGGACTCCCGATGTAATAGCCGGATGCCCCGGGCAGATGGGCGTAATCACCGTAATGCTTAAATTTTTCCGGGGTCAAACTCTGTACTTGCAACATTTTCATGAGTTGTCTCCTTGTTTTTAATGAAGATATTTACCGATAATTGGACGAAGCCTGTTTCTGGTTTTAGGTAAAATCGCTTTCGGCGCGGTAATAATCGCATACTGGAGCGCGGAGTTGCAGGAACATTTGCCGGGAAGCTGATTCGCGTCGTCAATGATTTTTCTGATGATATTTTTGGCGAGCACGGTATTGGCCTTTAAGTGTCCAATTACCATGTCCACAGTCACATGATCATGATCAGGATGCCAGCAGTCGTAATCGGTTACCATGGCAACAGTAGTGTAACAAATTTCCGCCTCTCTGGCGAGTTTCGCCTCAGCCAAATTAGTCATACCGATAACTGAGAAGCCCATTCTTTGGTAGAATTTTGACTCGGCCTGGGTGGAAAACGCCGGGCCTTCCATGTTGACATAAGTACCTGAATCGTGAACACAGCGCGTATTGTTGTCGGTATCCTTGGCTATAGCCGCTTTTGCTGCCGCAACTGCGGCTTGATGCAGTTCCGGGCATACCGGGTTCCCGAAGGCAATGTGGGCAACAATGCCACTGCCGAAAAAGGAGTGTTCCGCGCCTCGTTTTGTGCGGTCGAAGTACTGATCAACAATTACTACGTCGCGCGGTTTCATTTCTTCCTTAAGGCTACCGACGGCGGAAACGCTTATGAGGTGGGTAACCCCGAGTTTTTTCATGGCGAAGATGTTGGCACGATGGTTGATTTCGCCGGGAGTAAGCACGTGTCCCTGTCCGTGTCGCGGTAAAAACACTATTTCGTGGCCGTGAAAGGTTCCTACAATAAATTTGTCGGAAGGATTGCCGAACGGGGTGGTAACTGTTTGATGTTGGATGTCTTCCATCCCTTCGATTTGATAAAGGCCACTGCCTCCGATAACGCCGAATTTCATTTTTTTACTCTCGATTTTTGTATTGGCATTTGCTAACAACGGAGAGTAAATATATTATCTCATTGAATCAAATCAAAATCAAAAAGGAGTTTTGGCACAAAATGAGCAAAGACAAAAACAGAGCTAAAGAGATCGCCGGATTTATGAGGCGGCTGTATAAACGACAATTGACCACAACTTCCGGCGGTAATATATCCGCACGCTGTAGTGAGGACACGGTGTTGATTACGCCATCGGCAACTGATAAGGGACGAATGCACGGGCGTCAGATTGGCAAACTTGATATGTCGGGGACGGTAAAAGGCATGGCGTTCAAGCCGACAATCGAGTCTAATATGCATCTGGAAATCTATCGGCGGCGCCCGGATGTTCAGGCAGTGATTCACGCGCATCCGACGGTTGCGAGTGCGTTTGCCGCCTCTGACAGAAAAATTTCAACTGCGTATCTGGCCGAAGCTTATGTGGTGCTTGGCGAGGTTGTTTACGTTGATTATTTTTGCCAGGGTTCTCGCGAACTTGCTCTGGCTGTAGGAAGTGCAATCGAAACTTGTGATTGCATAATGGTGCGGAATCACGGGGTAATCACTGTCGGCAGAACACTTCTTGAGGCTTTTGACCGGATGGAAGTGCTGGAAAATGCCGCCCGCACCACATTGGTTTGTCAATTACCGGGGCAGGGCGGTGTTGAGCTTAAATCGGAGCAATTACAGGAGTTGAGTCAACTTTTTCGCACATAGATCAATTAG
>JAGYNC010000271.1 GCA_018400135.1 Victivallaceae bacterium | reverse complement strand
CGCTACAATTCTGGGGAAACGGGAATTCGCGAATGTATCACTGGAAACTGCATTTGAGTGCCATCGCTGGAAACATCGTATTACCGATTATGACTCATTTTTTCAAGCTGTTCATTAATATCCAAACAAAATTTTGAATTGAGTCAAATAAAATATCCGTTGTACTCGCTCACTCTTTGGGTGGGGGCGAGGCTACAACACCCGAGGAGGAACGACGAGGCTGTGTAGTATTGACCCCGTCCCAAAGGAAAGAGTGAGGCATTACTATCCGTTCAATCATGATCCGTATTTTGGCTGGTATCAAATTGATTTTTCGTAATTAGTCGATATGTTTCAACGTGACTGTTGACGTTGTACCGATTAACTTCATCTCCGCAATAGCAGTTGTTCCGATGACTGCTTGAAAAGCATTGTTGATTTGAGGAAAAATTATATTAAAGGAGTCAGTTGCAAGAATTCGCTCGGGCATGGGAAGTTTGCAATTGGCTCAAAGGATAATCGTTATATAACCGGGTGATGGCGATATGGATATTTCTGTAGCAGATCGGTGTCGTGAAGTATGACAATCGTCATCCCCAAAGGAATAAGGAAACAATAATGAAAGTATTGGTGTTGAACGCTGGTAGTTCATCCCTGAAATTCACCCTGTTTGCCATGGGTAAGGAAAAGGTGTTGGCCAAAGGCCAGGTGGAACGTTTGGGAGACGCTCCACACTTAATTTATAAACGGCATGATGGAGCGGAGCGGAGTATAAATCCACCGGTAAAAAATTATGCCGAAGCGCTGAAGAGTATATGTGACCTGCTGATGGATCCGGAGATCGGTGTTATCAAGAAGTTATCCGAAGTTGAGGCCATTGGCCATCGGGTAGTGCATGGCGGAGAGCGTGCGACTCGACCGGTAATCGTTAGCGAGCATATCAAAGAGATTATTAAAGACTGTTTTGTGCTTGCGCCCCTGCATAATCCACCGAATCTTGCCGGTATTGAAGCCTGCGAAACAACCTTTCCCGGCATACACAATATTGCAGTATTTGACACAGCTTTTCATCAGTCGATGCCGCCGGAAGCCTATCTTTACGCTGTTCCCTACGATCTCTATACCAAGTATGGCATCCGGCGTTACGGATTTCATGGCACTTCCCACAAATATGTGGCGATGGCAACCGGCACGTTGCTCAATACGCCATATGAAAAACTAAAACTTATCAGTTGTCATCTGGGAAATGGATGCAGCATGGCCGCAATTAATCACGGTAATGTAATTGATACCTCAATGGGAATGACACCGCTGGAAGGCCTGGTTATGGGAACAAGATGCGGTGATATTGATCCGGCGGTGGTATTACGCCTGATCGAATTGGGATACAGTGCGCAGGAAGTTGATAAAGTGCTGAATAAGAAAAGTGGTCTGCTGGGAGTCGGAGGGATTAACAGTTTTGATATGCGTGATATTATTGACGCTGAGATGAAAGGCGACCAACAGGCGCTTCGTGCCCGTCGTATGTTTTCCCGACGCGCGGTCAAGTATATTGGCGCTTATTATGCGTTGATGAACGGAGCCGATGCCATTATTTTCACCGGCGGGATAGGTGAGTGGAATGCTTATATCAGACACAAGATCGTTGATCGTTTGAGCTGTTTCGGTATCCACCTGGATGTTGCGGTCAATGAGGCTTGTCTTGGAAAATCTGGAGTTATCTCCAGCAACAACAGCACTGCCAAAGTCATTGTTATGCCAACCAACGAAGAATTGATGATTGCCCGTAGTGTAGTGGCCACATTAGCCAATAAAGACATTGCCATATTCAAAGATTAATAAGATTTTACCAGAAAGGATGTTTATAAATGTCTGCATTAGATTTATTCGTAGCCAAAGCTCGCTTCGCTAAAAAACGATTGGTATTACCGGAGGGACAGGATGCCCGCGTGGTTAATGCCGCCAACCTGATTATTCAGGGCGGCGTTGCGGCGGAGGTTATTGTACTGGGAACAAGTGAAGAGATTGATGCTGCCTGCAAAGCTGCCGGTATTACTGAACGGAAGTTCAAGCAACTTGACCATTTGACTTGTGATTTTTTTGACGGATATGCTGAACAGTTCAAAATCATGCGGGAAAAGAAAAACGTTGACTTGGATACTGCCCGGGAATACATGAAGCACCGGATATTTTTCGGCGCTATGATGACTCGCAATCACGTGGTTGACGGGATGGTGGCCGGCAGTATTGCTTCGACCGCTGATATGTTGCGAGCAGCATTTACCTGTATCGGTACTGCCTCCGGTATTAAGACTGGCAGCAGCAATTTTGTGATGGATCTGAAAACCCCCACTATTGCCGGCGACAACGTATTGTTGTTCGCTGATTGCGGAGTCAATCCTAATCCGAATGCCGAACAGCTGGTGGATATCGCTAACGCAACCAGTAATACTTATCGGGCACTATTAGGTAAAACGCCAAAGGTGGCATTCCTGGCGTTTTCCACCCATGGCAGTGCGGAGGATGCTATTCTTGATAAGATTGTTGAAGCCACAGCCAGATTTAAAGAAAAAATTAAGGCGGAAAACCTGGACATTATTGCCGATGGGGAATTGCAGGGGGATGCTGCTCTGGTTCCGAATGTGGCCAGGAGCAAAGCGCCGAAAAGTGTCATTCAGGGGGATGCCAACGTCCTTATTTTTCCGGATTTGAACGCCGGTAATATTTGTTATAAATTGACGCAACGTCTGGCCAGTGCCGGTGCCTATGGCCCTATTCTGCAGGGGCTCGCCCGCCCGGTAAATGATTTGTCGCGTGGTTGTACCGCGGAAGATATCTATGCGGTAGCGGCGATCACCGTTTGTCAATCATTGTAGATTAGATTTTTCTGGATGAGTTCAGCCGGGGAATTCTTATTTCATTTTCTCCGCCTATACCGAGCTATCAAAGGCCATCGAAGAATGCGGAACAAAACTAGAAAGATCGTAACCGCTTTGCGGCAAGTTTCTTATGGATGTATTTTCCCGTTCATGCCTCGGTCGATATTCATATCGCCCATCGGCCTGAACAAAAAAATCAAAAATTTACGAATTTCAGTTTGCAAAAAATCACAACGAGTATAACTTAACACTCTGTCGCTGAAAAAGGCGCA
>JAGYNC010000270.1 GCA_018400135.1 Victivallaceae bacterium | reverse complement strand
TTAGCTGCGCTTGGCGCACTCATTCTTAATTCTGCATTTTTCATTTTCCTTTGTGTTCTTTGTGCCTTGGTGTGAGACAATTTCAATTTCCATTAGCGCTCACCAAGCGGTCCAGCCGCCATCGACATTGATAATTTGTCCGGTGTTGAAACTCGAGGCGTCGGAGGCCAGATAGATCACGGCGCCGGCCATCTCGTTTTGTCTCCCGACACGTCTGAGCGGAACCTTTCCGGCGAGGCGATCGATGAAATCACGGTCGTCCGGATATTTGTCGGGATTGGGGAATGGGCCGGGGGAGACCCCGTTGACCCGGATATTTCTCGGCCCCCAATGTACCGCCAGATAGCGGATCATCTGATCGAGCCCGGCCTTGGCCATGCCGTAGTCGATCGGATTGGGCTTCATCGGCGCGTGATAAACCGCCGGGTCGGGGGCGACCTGTCCGTACATGGAGGAGAAAATCACCATGCTACCGCCGTCCGGCATCAGTGCGGCGGAATTGCGAGCCAGCAGAAAGGAGCCGGTCAAATGAGCGGTAAAAGTCTGGTTCATCAGTTCGGGCGAGAATTCCTCGACAGTCAGATTGCTGGCGGCGGAAATTCCGGAAACCATGACATCCAGTTTGCCGAAACTGTCTCTGATCAGGGCAAAACAAGCCTCGATACTTTTGTAGTCCCCGGAATCGACATAGGCGGAAGCGAATTTCTGTTCCGGATATTTCCGGCTCATCTCGAGGGCGATTTCGTGAGCGCGCGCCACGTTTAAATCGGCCAGCAACAAATCCGCGCCGAGTTCGGCCATCTGCCAGATGATCGGTGTCGCCAGATAGCCGACCGCGCCGAAAAAGACTATTTTCTTATTATCAAGTTCGAACATTTTTATTTCCCTGTCGAATTTTGTTAATCATCAGTTTTAAAGAATATATGCTTCTACTATTTCTTTCATCATTAGAATCCTGTGTTCAATGGCATGCGGGGGCACCTGGTCTCCTGCGGCGGCGATCAGACGCGGATTGCTGTCGGCTAATCCCAGCCATGCAGTAACAGCCTGACAGAATACATCATCACTGACGCCCGGCAACCATAAGCAGGGCGGAATTCCACCGGAAAGAATCATCTGTTCCCCGGCATCGCTGCGACATTCAGCAGGATAAAGATCACCGGTAGGTTTCGGGGTTACGGCGTCAGCGCAGTCAGCGCCAATCTCGCTGAACATTTTCAACGAGCCTTTCAACCGTCCGTCAATGTGAATCGCTACGTATTTACCGGCGGCATGCAAACGCCGGATTGCTTCAGCATAATAGCTTTTCGACCATTCTTCGAAAAAAGACGGCGGTTGAATGTCACTGCTGAAATTATCACCCATAAGAATAATTTCCGCAGGGGATTGCGCCAGCAGGTCAATCAGCAGCAGATTGTTCTGATTGATCCGGTCCACCACTTCTCTTACCGTATTCGGCCAATCATAAGTTGCATATAAGGTCTCTTCCACTCCCATCCAGTAATTCAGCAGTTGCCCCATGGCGCTATAGCCAGTCGTTATGCAAACCACGCCGGTTTGCCCGACGCAGTTTACCCACTCGTGATATTTTTCCCAGTCGGACTGGTAGCTTCTTGACGAAAGAACCTCCGCCAAAATCAGCAGTTGCTCTTTATTTTTGATGCTCCACTCAGGTATAGCCCAGGAGTAATTCTCCTCTTCCCAGACTCTTGCTCTCTCTAATATGCCGGAAGGCGTGCTTATCCGCCAGCGGATTTCGCTGCCGTCGCCGCTTTTGCTGGTTGCTATTTTTATCTCTGCCGGATAAATGGTTTCAAAAAAAGAGCCCAAATTCGCCAGATAAAAACCGACTCCCATTTTTTTATGGTAGTCAATCAATTCTTTTTGCGGTTGATCATAACTTTTGCTTAAATCCCAAGGCATCCGGTTACGGTGATAGAACCAGTGTGACAAGTCCAGCATGAAAGGAACCCTGTCCGGCTTTTCACCCCGATAAACTGCAAGTATTCGTTCCCGTAAATTCATAGTATTCATTATTCACTTATATTGATTTGACATTTATTATTTTGCCGCCGTTCTCTCGGCTCTCTATCCCGCCGATGACCAGTTGCATCAGTTCATCGGTCTCGCTGAACGGGAATGGATATTCTCCCGAACGCAGGAAATCCACGAATGCCTGAAGTTGGGATTTGAACGCGAAGAAAGTATCGGTTGATGAAATAGTGACATTTCCGGCGGTGCCGGCCAGACGCAGCGCGCCGCCGTATTGAACATCCTTGATGCAGGCGATGACGATATCAATGCCCCGGCGGTGCGTCATGTGGACGATGTTGCGTTCCGCATTGCCGAGGTTTTGAATGGTCAGAAATCCCGAACCGACAATCGGATAGATCGCCTCCAGCGCGTGAATGCCGTAGGTTTCCCACTTCTTCGCCATCGGCATCGAGACGAAACGCAGTTCGCCGAGTTCCGCCGTCCGGCGATGATAAGGTTTAAATTGCTTCGCGTACCGCATGGCGCTGGACGACATGATCGGGCGGTGTTCATTAACGATCCACCGCCTGAAGGTTTCCAAATCCGCTTGGTTGTCACACAGCGGTTTATCGATGAACAGCGGAATCCCGGCTTCGACGAACGGACGGGCGCGGTCAACATGTTCGGAACCGATATCGGTGGCGATGATGACGGCATCGACTTCGCCGATCATTTCCTCCGGGCGCTCGACCACATGCGGGACAAGGGAACATCTTGCCACATGTGCCGCGTCCTCGCGCCGGTCGCAACAGATATGCGTGATTTTTGCCCCGATTATTCGCAGCGTGTCGAACTCCTCCTTGTTCAGATAGCCGGGTATGCCGGAAAAGGGACACTCCGCGGTCATCAGCTTCCGGTCGTAACCATTGAAAATGGCACTCCACGAATACGGATGCCCGTTGCCTTCGGTCAGACCAATGACACCCAGCCTGATTGCGTCTGGATTTTTTACGAATGATTTCACAAATGCTTCCTAATTGAAATATTTTGGCAATTGATAATACTAATCAATGCTTATTATACGTCAAAGTTGTTTAAATGTCAACTTATTCTTGAAATAATAATACTTATTTTCTCTTTGATTTTCTTTTGTTGTTAATATTG
>JAGYNC010000027.1 GCA_018400135.1 Victivallaceae bacterium | reverse complement strand
TCTTAATATTGCATAATGCGTCAATATTGTCAAGTTAATTTATCCCTTTAAAATATAGTTCATGACGTAATGCCTCACTCTTTGGGTGGGGTCGAGGCTACGACACACAAGGCTGTGTAGTATTGACCCCGCTCCAAGAGAGTGAGGGCTTACTTCATGACGCTGAAAATAAATCACTTAGGAGTCGTAAAACAATTAATGCTACAAGTTGCGCGGGAGCCGGCGATTTGATTTCCGGGTCGGTGGCGAGGCGCATACCCTCGGGTCTGTAACGAGCCGCTGGCACGGAAGGCATTCGCCGGAACCGCGGAGATGTAGTAGTTATTGTTAAACGACCCCTTAAGTTAAAAAAAAACAATATTGGCATTGTAACTGCTATTAACAAAAACATGAAAATCGTTATTCCATATTCACAGGGGCGGATATCCCCGGTATTTGATGTTGCTGTTCACTTCTATTTGATAGAAGTAAAAGACGGCAAAGAGTATTCGCGGCAGGAATTTGATTTTACCGTTAACGGAATATTTGCCAAAACACAAATACTTTCTGAATTGAATGTGGACGTATTGATCTGCGGAGCAATATCGGAAATTCAGGAAAACGTTCTGAGAAATGCCGGAATCCGGCTTTTAGCGTTTATCTGCGGCGGTGTGGAAGAAGTGCTGAAAGCTTTCATCCAGAATAATTTGACAAACGGAGCATTTCAAATGCCCGGTTGTTGCGGAAGACGACGGCACGGATATCGCGGCAGAAGACATAATCTGAATTAGTGCCGTCGAAAAAGCCTTTTCGTTCAGGCACTGATTACAAATAAAAAAGGGGTTTTAATGATGAGAATCGCGATTGCCAGTGGCAAAGGCGGTACGGGAAAAACCACAGTGGCTACCAATCTGGCGTTGGCTGCGGCCGCGAAAAATGTGCCTGTGGCTTACCTTGATTGTGATGTGGAAGAGCCTAACGGGGCGCTGTTTCTCAAACCTGACACTGAACGCGAACTTAATGTAGAAGTAAGCGTCCCGGCAATTGATCTGAAAAAATGTGTCGGGTGCGGAATTTGCGGAAAAATCTGTCAGTTCAACGCAATTGCCGCGCTGGGGGAAAAAATTTTACTTTTTCCTGAACTCTGTCACGGATGCGGAGGCTGCTGGCTGGCATGCCCGACTTACGCGGTTACGGAATCCAAACGAATCACCGGAAAACTGCAAATCGGACAAAATACGGAAGGCGTCAAATTCATTCAGGGCTTGCTGAATATAGGGGAAGCTATGAGCCCACCGGTAATTAAAGCTGTAAAGCGAGCCGCTCCCGAAGCTGAATTGACGATTATCGATTCGCCGCCCGGAACCTCGTGTCCGGTAATTGAAAGCATCAGGGACTCCAATTACGTAATATTGGTTACGGAACCTACGCCTTTCGGTTTGAATGACCTTAAACTGGCAGTGGATATGGTTAAGGCCCTGGTTTTGCCGTTCGTAGTAGTCATAAACCGTGCCGACAGCGGTGATGATCAAACCCGGCAGTTTTGCCGCGATATTGGAGCCGGGATAATTGAAATTCCCGACAGTCGAAAGGTTGCTGAAGCCTATTCGCGCGGTGAATTGGCATTTAACGCGGTTCCTGAATTCCGCGATGTGTTTACCGGATTGCTGGATAAAATTTTAGCGACAGCTAACCCTGTCTCCGGACAATTGGAAAGGAGTGTGGAAAGATGAAGGAATTGGTAGTAATCAGCGGCAAAGGCGGCACGGGCAAAACTTCACTGGTAGCATCGTTCGCTTATTTGGCTGAGAGTTGTGTGCTTGCCGACTGCGATGTTGACGCCGCCGATCTGCATTTGGTGTTGCAACCGGAAATCATCGAACGGCGAAACTTTTCCGGAGGAAAACGGGCTGAAATAATATCCCAAAAATGTACTGGTTGCGGCAAATGCGCGCAGGTTTGCCGTTTCGACGCGATTATTGTCGACAAAGGAATTTACAAAATTGATCCGATTGCCTGTGAAGGCTGTGGCGTATGCGACTGGTTTTGTCCTGAAAAAGCAATTGCTTTTAACCCGGCAATCAACGGGGAATGGTATGTTTCCAAAACAAAGTATGGCATAATGGTGCATGCGAAACTCGGAATCGCCGAAGAAAATTCCGGTAAACTGGTCAGTATGTTACGTGAAAAATCCCGAAAAATGGCAGAAAAACAAAATCAGGATTTAATACTGACTGACGGTTCGCCGGGAATCGGCTGTCCGGTAATCGCTTCGCTCACGGGCGCGGATTTGGCTTTGATCGTGGCGGAACCGACATTAAGCGGAATACATGACTTGGAACGGGTGGCTCAACTTGTAAAACACTTCGGGATTGCCGGAGCGGTATGCGTCAACAAATGGGATTTGAATCCGGAGCTGAGTTCACGAATTGAGCAACTGACCAAGGAACTGGGTTTTGTCGCAGCCGGAAATATCAGGTATGACCGGACGGTAACCATGGCGCAAATCAATCAGCAATCTGTAGTGGAATATCAACATGCCGGTTGCTCTGAAGATATCCGTTCCGTATGGAACGTTATATACGAGACTTTAACCTCATCACAGTGAGAGAAGAAGAACAAGCAAGTAATTTGAACCTAAAATGAGTGGTACCGGAGGTCGGACTCGAACCGACACGCCCTTGCGGGCACCAGATTTTGAGTCTGGCGCGTCTGCCAATTTCGCCACTCCGGCATGAAATGGCTGGTAATAAACCGTTACTCTAATTCTAAAAACACAAAAAGCAAACGTAATGCCTCACTCTTTTCTTTGAGGGCGGGGTCAATACTACACAGCCTCGTCGTCCCTCCTCGGGTGTCGTAGCCTCGACCCCGCCCAAAGAGTGAGCGACTACAAGCAAACACTTTTTATCTGAAGAAATCGCGGTTGGTGTTGACTCTAACATGTTTATGCTCTATATTTAACCATATTGAAACGACGAAACTGCAAAATGGGTTCAATATGAGCAACCAAAACAACACTCCGAATATTCTGATTTGTGATGATGATGATGTTTTTCTGGATTTTTTGGCAAAATTTGTGGAATGCAATGGTTATCGTCCACTTTTGGCAACAAATGGTGACGAAGCGATTGATATTCTCAAAAACATGCCTGCTGTGACACTTGCGCTGATTGATCTGCTGATGCCGGTTCGCTCGGGCTGGGAAGTAATTGACTATATGAAACAACATCCCCCGCTGGAAGTAATTCCAATTGTTGCTATTACCGGACTGGCGCCGTCTCCCGGCGATCTACAAAAAGTAAAAAATATTTGCGATGCGGTAATTCACAAGGGCGGAGAGTTAAGTCTTGATGAACTTTCTGCCACCATTGAAAGTTTGACCAACAAAGGAAACCGGGACTCTCAGTAAATTGTCACTTCTCTTCCGGGGGTTACCTCGTTGGTCTACCCGACATCCCCTATGATATTAGTGCCTTTTGCGCCAATTATTGCAAATTCATTTGATTCAGGAGAAAGATGCCATGAAATATCCAGATTCCTCATCTGCCGCATTGCTTGTTATAGATATGCAGGAGAAACTCGTTCGCGTTATGCATCGGGCGGAAGAGTGTATCGGTCGTACACGAATCCTGTTGCAATCTGCCGCCCTGCTCAAAATGGACAGCATTATCACCGAGCATTGTCCGAATAAAATCGGCAGGACAGTTTCTTCCATTAGTGAGACTCTTTTTCCGTCTTGGCCGATTGTCGAAAAAACCTCCTTTTCCTGTTTTGGCGACGCACATTTTCGTGCTGTTGTCAGCCAAAAAAAACGCCAAACCCTGATCGTTTGTGGGATTGAAAGCCACGTTTGTGTGCTGCAAAGCGTCTGCGACGCGATTGACGCCGGGTATCAGGTTGTAGTGGCCACCGATGCTGTCACTTCCCGTTCCCCGCGCGATATGGAGCCGGCGTGCCGCTTTATGCGTGATCAGGGAGCAATATTGCTCTCCTCGGAAAGTATCATTTTCATGTTGTTAAAATCAGCCGAACATCCCCGGTTCCGCGCCGTGGCCAAGCTGATCAAATAAATCTTACAACGACAGGATCACTGGCGCAAAGAATGAGCGTCCAGTGCATCCGCTTGTTGGGATTTGCTGCTTTCTTCGAAATCGATTTTGTCATCTCCGTAGACCACGGAATCGTCAGTGGCTCTCGTCGCCGTTCTCCTCAACCGATATGATAACAATTTACCAGTGTTCTGCTTTGACACTACGAATATTTCCACCAGCCATTTCCGGCGGGACGGCTTCGACGACTAAAGCTTTTCCGACAAGTAGCCGGATTGACGGTGGTGCCCGGCGGCTGCCAAGTACTGAGTCATGGACGTAAGTCCATATCTATCAATGGTTAAATAACATTTTCGGGAAGGTTTGAGAGGTACTCAAACCTTTTCGAGAATGTTCTAATTACATGATTTCGCCGAGCTTCTGGAAGAATTCCATGCGGCGTTTGGCATCTTTTTCCGCGAGCTCAAAAACCGCTTCGGCTTCATCGGGGGCAGTTTTGAACAGGCCAGAGTAACGCCTTTCACTGCGAATAAAATCCTGGAAACTGTTGACTGGTTCCTTGCTTTCCCATTTGAACGGTTTTTCGTTGGCCGGGTTGTAGCGGAAGAGTGGCCAGTAGCCGGATTCAACAGCGCGTTTTTGTTCGTCCTGACTCTTCATCATGTTGAAGCCATGCATAATGCATGGAGAGTAAGCCAGAATGATGGACGGTCCATTGTAGGACTCGGCTTCGATGAACGCCTTCATCGTCTGGTTGCGATTTGCTCCCAATGCGATTGAAGCAACATAAACGTTGCCGTAGCTCATGCACATGAACCCGAGATTTTTCTTGGTGTGACGCATTCCGGCATGGGCAAACTGTGCGACGGCGCCGATTGGCGTGGCTTTCGATGCCTGACCACCGGTGTTGGAGTAGATCTCGGTGTCCAATACCAAAATATTGACATTGCGTCCAGATGCCACTACGTGATCGAGTCCGCCAAAACCTATATCATAGGCCCAGCCGTCGCCACCGATAATCCAGGTTGACTTATCCACAAAGTAGTCCTGTAATTCCTGTATCTTGGCAAGGCAATCACATTTATCTGCTGATGCGGTGGTGTTGGTCAGCAACATTTTAACAGCATTTTGTGCCGCAATGGCCTCAGCACCAGTTTCGTCCCAGAGGGAGAGGCACTTCTTCAAGGCCGCTTCCAAATCGTTGTCGCCCACGCCATGTTCGATCAGGCATTCGACATTACTCTTGAGCTGTTTGCGGTTCTGATCAATAGCCAGACGCATGCCAAAGCCATACTCGGCATTGTCTTCAAACAGCGAGTTTGCCCAGGCCGGGCCGCGGCCATCTTTGCCCGCGCAGTAGGGAATAGTCGGAAAGGTGCCGCCATAAATGGAAGAACAGCCAGTGGCGTTGGCAACAACCATGCGGTCTCCAAAGAGTTGAGACGCGAGTTTGACATACGGCGTTTCGCCGCAACCGGCGCAAGCGCCGCTGAATTCGAAATGCGGACGCATGAACTGTGCGCCTTTGAGCGTTGTGGGATCAATGCCGTCAACCACGTTGTCCGGCAGTGCTTCGAAGTATTCGGCATTTTTCCGTTCGCCGTTATCTCTTTCGGTCTGGAGCGGGGAGAACTTCAATGCCTTGGTTTTTGCCGGACAGGTTTGAATACAAACACCACATCCGGTACAATCCTCGATGTATACTTGAACCCGATAGTCGAGATCGCGGTCGTTTTTGGTTTTGGATTTAAGCGTGCCAAAGCCCTCGGGCGCTTTTTTGGTATCTGCCGGGTCAATCTGCTTGACGCGGATAACGCCATGTGGACAGGACATCACGCACTGATTGCACTGGATGCAGTTTTCAGATATCCATTGCGGAACCATCGGGGCGATACCGCGTTTTTCCAGACAAGTAGTGCCGATCGGGAGTGTGCCGTCGAACGACATTTTCGATACCGGAATTTTGTCGCCCTGCTGATGCATAATCGGGAGAATTACGTCTTTGGCAAAGGCATCGGCGTTATCGGCAATGAGCTTAACCGGTTGATAGGAAGACTCGATTGCATCAACGTTCGCCGGAACTTTGACCTGTTCAAGGCCAGCCAGTGCGTTATCGACCGCCTGACAATTCATTTTGACGATGTCGTCGCCCTTCTGTTTGAAGGTTTTTTCAATAGCTTTTTTGATGTAATCGATAGCTTCATCTTGAGGGATAATGTCGGCCAGAGCGAAGAAGCATACCTGCATTACGGTATTGATGCGTTTGCCGAGGCCGACCCCTTCAGCAATTTTCAGCGCGTTGATATTGTAGAAGCGAATCTTTTTGTTGATAATGATTTCTTGTTCCGTGCGGGTCAGGTGATCAAAAACCTCATTTGAGTCGTATTCTGAATTGAGCAGAAACACGCCGTTTTTCTTGAGTCCGCTCAGCATATCGTAACGACCGATATAAGCAACGTTATGGCATGCCACAAAGTCTGGATTGTTAATCAGATATTCAGATTTGATGGGGCTATCGCCGAAGCGCAGGTGAGAAATGGTAATCCCTCCGGATTTTTTCGAATCGTAGACGAAGTAACCCTGCGCGTATTTTTTTGTATGGTCGCCAATAATCTTGATGGAGTTTTTGTTGGCGCCAACGGTGCCGTCGGAACCGAGTCCCCAAAACATACATTGAACCGTACCCGCAGGCGTGGTGTCAATGGTCTCCTTGATTTCGAGCGACAGATTGGTTACGTCATCGGTAATGCCGACCGTGAAATTGCTAAAACACTTTCCGTCGAGATGTTGATAAACCGCATTAACCATACTCGGAGTGAACTCCTTGCTGGATAATCCGTAACGGCCGCCGATAATGGTGATGTCCTTGCCCGCGAGCGCGGCTTTGATGTCGATGAACAGTGGTTCGCCGAGCGCGCCGGGCTCTTTGGTGCGGTCGAGTACAGCGATTTTCTTGCAGGTTTCAGGGATAACTTTGAGGAAAGCGTCGACGGCAAATGGACGATAAAGTCTGACTTTGATAGCGCCGACTTTTTCGCCCTTTGAAACCAGATAATTGATAGTTTCTTCAATGGTTTCACAAGCGGAGCCCATGGCGATTATTACTTTTTCCGCATCTTTGGCACCAACATAATCGAACAAGTGATAGTTGCGTCCAGTCAACTTGGCAACGGCATTCATATACTTCTGAACAATTGCCGGCAGTTCGTCATAGTATTTGTTGACGGTTTCGCGTCCCTGGAAATAGACATCCGGATTCTGCGCTCCAACTTTACAGAACGGCGCTTCCGGACGCATGCCGCGGCTGCGGAAGTTTTCCACCTGGCGCATGTCGAGCAACGATTTGATGTCTTCGTAATCAGTCAGTTCAATCTTCCCGACTTCGTTGGAAGTACGGAAGCCGTCGAAGAAGTTGACAAACGGGATTTTTCCTTCCAGAGTTGCCAGATGAGCGACCATAGCTAAGTCATGGACTTCCTGAATGGATGCCCCATTCAACAGCGCAAACCCGGTGTTGCGGACGCTCATAACGTCGGAATGGTCGCCGAAAATTGACAGAGATTGCGCCGCCAGTGAGCGGGCAGAAACATGGAAAACTGCTGGCAGCATTTCGCCGGCAATCTTATGCATGTTAGGAATCATCAGCAATAATCCCTGGGAAGCCGTGAAGGTAGTAGTCAGGGCACCGGCGCTCAGTGAACCATGTACCGCGCCTGCGGCACCTGCTTCAGATTGCATTTCGGCAACTTCAACTTTCTGGCCGAACATATTTTTGGTGTTCTGACTAGCCCAGATGTCCGCATACTCACCCATTGCGGACGAAGGCGTAATCGGATAAATTGCTGCTACTTCACTGAACGCGTACGCTACATAGGATGCAGCGTAGTTCCCGTCGATCGTCATCATTTTTGTGCCCATGGCGAAAAAGACTCCCTTGTTTGATGAATTGAATATAAAATTAATATTTTATCCCGCATTTCCCCGGGAAGCCGTAAGCGCCAACGTGGAGAAAAAGGAGTAAATAAAATTCTTTAAATTAATGAGAACCGATGCATTGAAAAATATAACATGATGGTACGCTTTTTCAAAACAATAAATATAAAAGTATTAATTAGTGCCTGAACGAAAAAGGACTTTTTCGTCGGCACTAATTATATTTTATCGCTTTTCTGGTATCAAGATCATCCTGGCGACGCCGTAATACTTCTCGCTTGTCGCTGAAGGTTTTGCCTTTGCACAATCCGAGTTCAACTTTTACCAATCCTTTTGAAAGGTAGAATTTCAGCGGCACAACGGTTAATCCCTTTTCTCTGGTTTGCTGAAAAATTTTGAGAATTTCGTTTTTGTGCAGCAACAGCCGGCGGCGGCGTGCGGGTTCATGATTGAACTGATTGGCATGAGTATATTCTGCGATATGAACATTAAACAACCAGGCTTCACCGTTAATAATTTTTACATAGGCGTCAGCCATTGAGATACTGCGGGAGCGACAACTTTTGACTTCGGTGCCCAGCAGTTGAATGCCTGCTTCAAGCTTGTCGATGACCGCATAATCGTGAAATGCTTTCCGGTTGGTGGCTAAAAATTTGCCCCCGTCAGCCAGCTTTTTACTTTTTTTTTCCATAATTAATTGATGCTCAATCAAATCGCTTCATAGCATGATCAATGTACAAGCGACAATCATGAATCTCTGAAATTTTACCGCAAAAAAGGTTTTGCCTTTTTGCCAAAAGCGGTTTTTAACGGTAGATTTTTTTCTGGTTTCAACGATTCATCACTCTTTTTCAGCAACTCTTTCTGTTCGCTGTTGAGATGTCGCGGAACTTCAACGAATACCCTTACGTGCATATCGCCTCTGGTGCCGCCGCGCAAGGCCGGAATGCCACGTCCTTTGATTCGCAAGATGGTGCCGGTCTGTGTGCCTGCTGGAATTTGCATCTTAGCCGACCCGGTTACGGTTGGTATTTCCACAACTCCACCAAGCGTAGCAATGGTATAGGTGATTGGCACCTCGCAGATTATATCATTAGCTTCACGGTGAAAAATCTCATGAGGACGAACATGAATGAAAACGTATAAATCTCCGGTGCGTCCACCACGCATGCCACTCTCGCCTTCATTTGAAATCCTTAATTTTGAACCGGTATCAACCCCCGGGGGGATGTGCAGCTGCAATGTTCGTTCTGAGCGAACTCTGCCTTCTCCGTGGCATTTCTTGCAGGGGTGCTCCACCATTTCTCCTGCGCCATGGCAGGCCGGACAAGTCTGACGAATACTGAAAAATCCCTGAGACAACGCAATTTGTCCAGTCCCATTACAGCGAGTACAGCGAATGCGTTTTGATCCGGGTTCACAACCTGAAGCACCACAGGCATCGCACGCCACCATTTTGGGAATAGTAATTTTGCGATCTGCCCCGTAAACCGCATCCTCAAAATCGATTTCCATATCGTAACGCAGATCGGCTCCGTCAACCGCTGAAGAAGCGGAACGACGGAACGAACCGCCGCCGAATAATTCATCAAAAATTCCAGCACCACCAGCGGCGCCAGCTCGTCCACCGAAGACTTGACTGAAGATATCAAACGGGTCGTGAAATCCCCCCCCACCTCCTCCACGGCCTGTGCCGGAGAATGCCGCATGTCCAAACTGATCATATTGAGCACGCTTACTTTGATCGCTCAAAACTTCGTAGGCGTGAGATATTTCCTTAAATTTATCCTCAGCTTCCTTGTTGTCAGGATTCTTGTCAGGATGATATTTTACTGCTAGTTTACGGTAAGCTTTTTTTATCTGATCGGCGGTCGCGTCGCGGGACACCCCGAGCAGTTCGTAAAAATCTTTTGGCATAATTTATTCCTCGTCGGTTTCGATCGGTTTCGACCCGCTGCTGACTACTACAGTTGCCGGCCGCATTAGGCGTTCGCCAAGTTTATAGCCGCAATTCCACTGTTTAGTAATCTTGCCCTCAGGCACCTCATCGGATGGTTCGTGTGCCATAGCTTCGTGAAGCTCCGGATCAAATTCTTTACCAACAGCGTCGAAGCGGGTGACTCCCAGCTCTTTTAACGCTTTATCATATTCATCCAGGATAAACTGTAATCCCTGGCGAATTGCGTCCATATTATCGGAAGTTGCTGCCGCCTGAACTGCCATATTGAAATGGTCGAATACTTGAAGAAACGGGACAATGGTTTCTTCAGTGCCGAAAATGCGAGCTGAGGATATCTCTTTGGCGGCGCGTTTCCGGTAATTCTGGAATTCCGCTTGTAACCTGAGATATTTTTCATTTGCCGCAGTCAGTTCGTCCTTCAGTTGATCAATCTTTTCTTCCGGTGTCGGTTCTAGTGGCGGGGCAGTCGCTTTGTGGGATGCAACTTCGTCAATGGTTTCCGCTGAAATTGCCGAATTCTCGTTGCTCTGGTCTTTTTTATGCTCTTTCTGTTTTTTAGACATATTTGACTCTCCGTGGTTTATATATTATTGAGCCAATTGCAAAACTTCGCGGTTCGGAAGCTTTGAACTACAGGGAGAAAATTTCCGTGCAAATCAGGTAATCTATCAGAAATGAGTGAAATTTCAAACCCTGAATGGAGTAACTTCTGAAGTCTATTTTTTGCGGTGTGCGGGAAACAGGAGCAACTTGAAGCCGATAATGCCGGCCATGACGAACCCGATGATGCCGATTGCCGGTACGTCGTGCCAGAGCGGCGGGAGATTGGCGTGGACTATCAGAGACGAACCGATGAGCAGGGCTGCCAGAATAACGGCATAGGAAATCTGGTGAGAAGATTTTTCCAGAGTGTCCAGCAACGGTTCAAGGCCACGATGCTCAAACTCAATTTTAAAATTTCCCCGCTTGGCTTTGTTCAGCAAAATCCTTATGTTTGACGGAATATCAGTCAACGTTTCGATTAAATCATCGAAAGGCTCAGATAAATCGTTACACCAATTTGTTGGATTCAGACGGCGGCGCTGTAATTTTGCTGAAAACGGTTTGAGTAAATCAAATATTTTAAGTTGTGGATCAAAAGCACGAGCGAGGCGCTCAGCGATTATAGTTGCCTTGATCATTAAATAGAGGTTGGGTTTCAGGGTCAGCTCGTACTTGGTGAGCAGACGCATTAGTTGTTCGAGAATGGCGGCCAGCTCGATTTTCTCTAATGGCAGGAAGAGATTTTCATCAATGATCTCTGAAACATCGCGTTGTAGTTGCGACATCTCCGGTTCGTTCCGGTACTTGGTCAGCTTTAATAACCGTTGAGCCACATGGTTTTCATCTTCTTTGATAATCCCTCGCAATACCCGGATAAAATCCAATCTTTCCCGGCTCGAAACGTGTCCCATCATGCCGAAATCAATAAAACCTATTTTATTGTCATTTTGAACGATAATATTTCCCGGGTGAGGGTCTGCATGAAAAAAACCGTAGGTAAAAATTTGTTCGAGAACCGCTTCCGCCCCGATTTTTGCAACATGTTTAAGGTTGAATTTTGCGCCGATATCTGGATTCTTGATAATTGCCGAAGCCCGGGTGCCCGGTAACAACTCCAGCGTCAGTACCCGCGTGGTGGAGAGTTCATCAAAAACCGCCGGGACGCAGATATCCGGTAAATTCTTCATACATTGGGCAAAACGTCTGGCATGCGAGGCCTCAATAATGTAATCGAGTTCTTTTTCAATAATACGGGCAAATTCTTCAACAATGGCAGTGGGTTTTTGCAATGCTGCCTCCCGGATATTATGTTCAATCACCTCGGCCAGATGATTCATTATTTCCAAATCCGCTTCGATGATTGCCCTGATGCCCGGACGTTGTACTTTGACTACCACTTTATGCCCGGCGGGTGTAACCGCCTGGTGTACTTGTCCGATTGATGCCGCTGCCAGCGGCGTTGGATCAAAACTCTGGAAAATATCGCCAATCTCCCCCCCTAATTCTTCGCGGACAATATTTTCAACTTCCTCATAGGGGAAAGGGGGGACATTGTCCTGGAGCTTAGCGAGTTCCGTAAGATATTCCAGCGAGATCAGATCGGGGCGAGTGGAAAGAATTTGTCCCAACTTGATGAAAGTCGGGCCGAGCTCCTCGAATGCCAGGCGAACGCGTTCTGCCCGGGTGTGATTCTCAAGCTTTACCTCCCGGCGGCTGAAGAATTTAAGTCCGAGCCTGAAAAAATTGTTTATGTGCAGTGTATCAATCAAATCACCAAGCCCGAATTTAAAAATAATCCGGATGATTTGTTCGTAGCGCCTGAGATTGCGATAAGTTCGACTGATCCGTCTGATTTTTCTTATGGTCAGCATCTGTAACCCACCTGAATCCGTGGTAAATAGGATAGTTTTTAATAAGTTGAAATATAATGAGTTAACGTGGTTTTTACCGGTTAACTCACTCGTAATATACATTAATCTGAAGTGAAAGTCAATCATCGACAGAAGTAATGACTCTCTCTCTTTCGAATCGGGATCGCTACCGAGGTCGAATTCTTGTCTTTATGTCCGATTCCGATAACTCTGAATTTACAGAACACAAGGCTGTGTAGTATTGACCTCGTCCCAAAGGTGGCTACCTGTTTGGCTTCCGGTTTTGCCGCCCTGCTTCGCAGTGAGAAGCCCGCCCCCGAAGTGGCCGTCCGGAGGGCAGAGGGCGATTAGGACGGTTTCTACTCGTTGCCCGATCCCGATCCCGATAGCGACCCAGAAGCACAGGAAAGAGCGAGGTTTTAAGAGCGGTTACAAAAAATCACGAATTTATCGAGAAAAAACTAGTTTTAATAAAAACTCGATGTATAATAGTTTTATTATGAAAAAATATCTCAAAATCAAAGAGCAAATATTACACGACATCAAATTTGGTGTTCTGAAAGAAGGTGAACGTCTCCCCAACCGGATTGAAATGTCGAAGCAGTATCAGGTAACCGGCGCTACTCTCGGCAAGGCATTGGGAGAACTCATTCGTGACAATTGGCTTACTGCCCGGAGAAATGCCGGGACATTTGTAGCTTCCGGGCCGACATCCCGTTGCATTGCTCTGGTTTCGAATCGCAAGCACATACTGTTGCCCGGGACAGAGATTTTTAATCATGGCCTTCTCGATTATACCATTTTTACAGAGCTGCGGGGGAGTGTAGAATTGATATCTCCGGCTGCCGGGAGTAGGAGTCTTGATTTTATAAGTGAGTTTGATGTGGTCATTTGGCCGATGCCGTCGGGATTGATTCTGGAAAAGCTGCGATGGTTTGGCCATAAGGCGCTGGTGGTGAACCGTTATTCAGAGGAAGTGAATTTTGTTTCAACCCATCATCGCGAGGCGTTGCGGGAGATAACTGCTACATTTATTGCGCGTTTTGGCGAGAACGCGGCACTGGTCTATCTCGATACCTCGAATAATGACTTTGTCTGGCGCGAGCGGCGGCAGGGATTTCTTGATGCCTGTGCCGGGCACAGTCGTGGGCATCGGATTTTGCGGATGACGGGAGATTTCGATGCGGACAGCAAGGCACTGGCGCAACTGGATTTTATTGTTGGTGCAGAAAATGTTGTTGTTTCACCGTCATCGAATTTTACTGGCGCGGTGTTGAAGATGGCATACGAACGCAATTTGCTGGTGGGAAAGGATTTTCATTATTCTGATTTCGATAATTTTGATTCGCTGACACGTACCGGCATTGCCATTCCTTCGGTTCTGCAGGATTACCAGACGATGGGAAAGGAAGTGGCTCGGGCCGCGCAAAGTTCTAAATGTGAGCCGGTGAGGAGATTCGTTCCCTATCGGCTGATAAATATTTAACAGGGGATATAACTATTCCCGGACTAATAACTAAGGAGAGCATGATGTTTAAACTCGCATGTATCGGACTCGACACCAGCCATTCAGTGAAATTCACGGATCTTATGCAGGGATCGGACAAGAGAGTCGATGGACTAAAAGTGGTATCCTGCCAGCGTTTCCCCTCAGCGTTCCAGTCGGAACCGAATCAGAACAAACGCCAACAGGCAATGGAAGAGATGAATGTTAGGGTGACTCGTTCCTTTGACGAGGCGGTTGATGGTGTTGATGGTATCCTTATTGAAATCAACGATCCGGCTTTGCATCTCGAATATTTTGCCAAATCAGTCGAACTTGGATTGCCGGTATTTTTGGATAAACCGATGGCGGATACGGTCGAAAATGCCAGGAAAATCTATCAATTGGCTCAGGATAAAAAGATAAAATGCTGGTCTGCTTCCTCGCTGCGTTTTACTCCGGAAATCAGAAACTGTTGCACTAAAATACCGCAGCCGTTGATTGCCAATACCTTCGGTCCGCTCGGTAAAGCGCCGGCCGGCGATTCACTGGTCTGGTACGGAGTTCACGCTTTTGAAATGCTGCTTACCATCATGGGTACTGGAGCGCGGTCGGTGCTAGCGCAAAACGGGGAACAGGGTGTCGCCGCTATCGTCAACTTTGCCGATGGGCGTCGCGGCACGGTGGATTGCAACAGTAATTGTTCGAGTTACGGCGGAAGGGCTCAACGGGGCACTGACGCTGACAGTTTTATCGTCAATTTTGCCAATGCCGGTGATATCTACCAGAATTTGATTACCGCACTGGCCGACTTCTTCCTGAAAGGAGTTGTTCCGGTATCTCTGAAAACAACTTTCGAGATTCAGGCGTTGCTGAATGCCGCAGCCCAATCAGTGGCCAGTGGCAAAGAGGAACCAGTTGCTCATTTGTAATCTCTGGGTTCTGAAAGGACACGGGTTTCCGGTAGGGGCGGCTCTCGATGAGAGCGCCCGCCGCACAATGGAGGGTCGGGCTCCCGCGCGACCGTCAAGTAGTCGCAGGTTGTTTCCAACCTGACGCGCCGTCAGTGCCGGTTTAAGGCTAAACCTGGCACTACTTTTTCAGGACGGCACGGAGACCGTCCCTCCACCGGCCTGCGGCCGGTATAGCCGATCCGTAGAACAAAGCGAAACAGGGGTTTCGCCTGTCTGCCGTATTTGCACAGGCAGGCACTCCAAGGATGCTGCGCATCGGATTGTCGCGCGGTATGCCGCGCTTTGGAGTGCGGCGCTCCCGCGCCGCTTTACTGCGCACATCGTGCGCAAGAAAGTACCTCAAGCTTCCAGCTTGATAAGGGAAAACGCAAGCAAGGATGCTTGCAGTACTCTGACGTACTCCGTGCACGTTTCTGGACGGCACGGAGGCCGATATTGTTTCCGCGCCATCGGCGCGGCGGAGGGTCGTGCTCCCGCGCGACCGCGAATTCCGGCTGTCACAGAGGACAGCCCTCCGACTGGCCTGTGGCCGGTCGGTATGTTTGCTACGGCACGTTGACACTATCGTGGTCGTAATCGTGGTCGCGAACCACACTTCACACCGTTCCAATGGTAAAAAATCAAAGTTAAAAAGGAGAACACTATGTCAAAGGTAAAAGTAGGTTTTATCGGTGCAGGTACTATCGCTAAAGCCCATGCGGCAGGTATGGGATTTATAGCATCCCAGGCGCAGGTAGCAGCAGTGTGCGACGTTAATCAGGATGCAGCTCAATCACTTGCCGGCGAATTGGGCGCAACAGTTTATACTTCCCATAAGGACATGCTGGCTAAAGAAAAACTGGATATTGTACTGATTTGTTTACCGCATTATCTGCATTGTCCGGTTGGCCTGGAGGTGTTGCGGGCCGGGATTCATTTGTTTCTGGAGAAACCCATGGCTATTACCACGGCGGAATGCCGGGAACTTATTACCTGTGCCGAAAGGCACAACCGCTCCATTTTTGTGGGGCAAACGCATCAATATCGCACCACCTGCCGCAAGGCTCGCGAGTTGATCAGCTCCGGGGCTATTGGGGAACCACGCATTATTACCACGGAAATTGTGGCCTACTATAATTGGGAAAAACGCAAACCCTGGTTTCTCGATCCTGCCAAAGCGGGCGGCGGCGCACTGTTCAACACCTCGCCGCATCAGATTGATCACCTGCTCTACCTGATAGACAGTCCGATTTCCCGAGTCCGCGCCAAAGTGGAAGCGCTACGTCCGGGACAAAGTGTTGATTCGGACTCCATCGCTTTTATCGAATATGAAAATGGCGTATGCGGTATGTTTTATGTGTTCCAGGGAACAAAACAGGAGGATGCGCCCCGGGTGCTGGTCAAGGTCATGGGGACTGCCGGCAGTATTACCTTTGCCCCGTTCAGTGAAGAAGTGACACTTTCGCGGATGGACACGATGGAAAAAATCAGCGTTAAAGATAACGACAATCCGATGGCACGGGAGTGGCGGGAATTCATCCAGGCAATCCGGGAAAATCGCCAACCAATAACTGATGGATATTATGGCGGCAATGTGGTCGCCGTGTTGGAAGCGATGATAGAATCATCACGGACACACAATGCCGTCAAGCCGGAGAGACTGAACTAAAATAAATGCGTATGTCGTAATGCCTCTCAAACCTTTTCGATCATGTTCTAATTATTGTTTGACACGGAGTGATTTGCATTGTAAGTTTACTAAGTGTTGGGACATTCTGCTGGAACTGGTGCTCTGTAAGATTGAAACTATCAGTTCAGTTGGCAAGCGGAATTGTAGCGAATTGGTTTGTTGTAAATTCGTCAATAGTTACAACAACAACGAATCCGAAGACGCGAAAGGATTCTCATGAACGCAAAACAACAAAGCGAAGCGGAGATAAAGGAAGTAGAGGAGGCGTTGCTGAGAAATTTTCGGTTTCAGGAGATTATAGCGGAAATCTCGGCAATTTTCATAAAAACCACCGTAGAGAGTTTTGACCGGGACATAAACACGATGCTCGCGCAAACCGGTGATTTTTTCGAGGCGGATCGTTCCTATCTGTTTTTATTCTCCGACGATAACGAAACCATGACCAACACCCACGAATGGTGTGCCGCAGGCGTTGCTTCCCAGAAAGATAATATCCGTAACTGGCCGCTAGACTTGTTCCCATGGCACAAGTCCGAAATATTTTCAAAAAACTGCGTGCATATTCCAGATGTGAGGGTGCTTCCAGACGAGGCCGCAGCGGAAAAAGAGGAGTTTGCGCGGCAGAATATCAAATCTCTCATTGCCGTACCAATTAGAACCACCAATAGAATATGGGGTTTCATCGGATTTGACGTGGTGAAAAAGTTTTATCGCTGGAGCGATAATGAAATTGACAATCTGTCCGTAATAGCAAGTCTCGTGGCACAACTTTTTGCCGACGCGGAACGCGGAAAGGCGGAAGAGGTGGCGCGCGAGAAAGATGCTTATATTAAGGCGGTTTTGGACAAATTGCCGGTTGGCGTGGCGGTGAACTCGGTTGATCCTGCGGTCAATTTCTCCTATATGAACGATAGTTTCGTTTCGATATACCGGACAACGCGGGAGGCGCTGGCATCGCCTGATAACTTCTGGGATGCCGTCTATGAAGACCCGGAATTTCGCAAAGAAATCAAAACCCGGGTATTGGCTGATTGCGCCAGTGGTGATCCGGAACGCATGTACTGGAAAAATATCCCTATCACCCGAAAAGGAGAAAAACCCACCTTTATCAATGCCCGCAATAAGCTGTTGCCCAACCAAAAATTGATGGTTTCAACCGTGGTTGATATCACCAAATGCAAACAGGCGGAGGAAGCGTTGGCCGATGTAGCCAACCGCCACCGTGTTCTCATGGCGCAGTCCCGGGATGGGATTGTTATCCTTCATCGGGACGGACGGGTGTACGAGGCAAATAAAAAATTTACCGATATGCTCGGCTATTCCCTGGAGGAAATGAACCAACTCAATGTGGTAGACTGGGAATTTCTTTTTCCACCCGAGCGTATTGTTGAAATGATGCGCACTGTTGACGAGAAGGGAGACCACTTTGAGAGCAGGCATCGTCGCAAAGACGGCAGCGAATACGACGTTGAAATCAGCACCAACGCTGCCTGGTTTGCCGGCGAAAAGCTGATTTTCTGTGTCTGCCGTGATATCACTGAACGCAAGCAGAACGAAGAAAAAATCAGGAGTAGCGAAAAGCTTTTACAGCGCCTGCTCGAACTGCACAGAGTATCAGAGGGCACGGTAGATGACGTTTTAACCCACACCGTTGAATCAAGTCTTCAGGTGTCGGGAAGTGAATTCGCCTTTATTGGACTGGTGAGTGAAGATGAGTCGAAGTTTACCATCAGCAAGTGGACGGAAAAACTTGAGGCACAATGTGCCATGTTAGATAGGTCTCCACATTTTTCGGTGCCCGAATCCGGCCTTCTGGGTGAAGCTATCAGACGGCGAACTCCGGTTGTGGTGAATGATTATGATACCACAAAAGAAAAAAAGAAAGGATATCCGCCGGGACATCCACCCGTCAAACGCTTCCTCGGTATTCCGGTAATAAGTGGCAATAAAATAGTGGGGGTGTGCGGCGTTGCAAATAAGGAGGCAGAATATAACGAGACGGATGTCCAGGCCCTTTCCTCGTTGCTCCACGAAATGTGGAATATTATTGAGCTCAAGACACGGGAAGATAAGCTCCGCAAGCTTTCTCAGGCCGTCGAACAAAGCCCGGCTTCTGTGATGATTACCGATTTGAAGGGCGATATTGAATACGTTAATCCAAAATTTGTGGAAGTTACCGGCTATACTTTCAGGGAAGTCCGGGGACAGAATCCCGGGATATTGAAATCGGGTCAACAGCCGGAAGAATATTATAAGAAAATGTGGGACACTATTGCTTCCGGTAAAGAATGGAAGGGCGAATTTTACAATCGGAAAAAGAATGGAGAATTATACTGGGAGTTGGCCTCCATATCACCTATTATTAACAGTAAGGGTGTAACTACCCCGTCACGCGACAATTATATTTACCCACTGACGACAATTAAAAATACCCGTGGAAAAGGTAGTTGTGTTTTCTTCCGAAAAGCAATTAAGTTATGGCTAATCGGAGGCAAACATGATCAAAGAAACACAATACAGGACTCTTATCAAGGAGTTCAACAAGTCAGGGGTAATCACTATGAGTTCGATGAAATCGAACATGA
>JAGYNC010000269.1 GCA_018400135.1 Victivallaceae bacterium | reverse complement strand
GCAAATCCTAGGATGCCATTCATCGGGGTTCTGATTTCATGCGACATATTGGCAAGGAAAGCGGATTTAAGGAGGTCACTTTCCTCGGCTTTTCCCTTGGCTACAACGAGTTCCTCATTTATTTGTTCAAGCGTTGTGTTTTGCGCCGCTATTTCACTGTTTTTTTCTTGAAGTAATAGCTCCGCTCGCTTGTGTTTGGTGATGTCTCTTGAACCGCCAACGAAGTACAGGAATGCGCCGTCGACGGCGAAGAAGGGTGTCATGTTGCTCTCGTGCCATCGCCATCTGCCATCGGCATGTTTGACCCGGTATTCAGGGCTTAGCAATGCCTTCCCGGCATCAAGAACGCGCCGCATGTAGCCCTCGTAGTCAGCGACATCATCCTGATGCATGAATGACCGAAAGTTCATGCCCGTCATGTCCGAGGGTTTATAGCCGAGGATGGTTTTCCACGATTGGGAAACAAATGAGAAAACCCCATCGAATTTCAACATCCAGATCAGGTTGTACGAATGATTCACAAGGATTCGATATCGTTCCTCGCTTTCATGCAATAGCCTTTGCTGGGCGCGGATGTTGGCATTGGTGCGGTGCAGCGTCACGAGGACTATGACCAAAATAGCGCAGATTATTGTAAAAACATAAATTAAAGCGGGGATTTCTAATATTTGTAAATCCATAAGCGAAATTGATTGTTCTTTAATTCAAAATACAAGCGCGACATAAAAAGGGCGTTCCAATCACATTCCAATAGAGGTACCAGCAAGCACCCACTGATGAATGAGAAAGAAACGCTCATATGTAGATGGGCGTACTCTCAACATCCGTTTAATCAGTTGAAAAATTGCTGGTTTTCTATTGGAAACGTTTGCCGAAAGTCCGCAGACTTATTAGTTTTTATTTACGTATCGTGTTTTACCTCGTTGTTTAAGTACATTACATGTGAAAAATAAAACCTCTTTTAAAAAAAATACAAACTTTCTTTCCCGAAATTTCCAGAAAAAAAGAGTTGCAATTTCCCCTCGAAAACACGCCGCCCGTCCTTACGGTCAGCCGGCCTTAAATCGGGCCTTCTCGTGTAAAAACATGGTAACAATTGTTTGGGTCATGGCGATGGGAAAAAGTGAAGTGCCGCCTGCGGCGCGTGAAGTTAAGCTTGTCGGCTTCATTCACCATTTTTTTGTTGCTAAAACTGGCGGAGGGAGTGGGATTCGAACCCACGGAGGCTTTCACCTCGGCGGTTTTCAAGACCGCTGCCTTAAACCAACTCGACCATCCCTCCGAAAAAAAGTGCCGCTCGTCGCATAAACAGGATTGAGTAGCGTAACGTGCTTCAAAAAACCGTTTTTTCAAGGTTAAACAGAAAATTTTTTAAAATTAATTTGCATTTTCTTGATTTGTCTGCTATTATACTATTTACCAATTACTGAACAGTCTTTATTTTTACCTAAAAGAGGTATTTCGTAGAATCAGAGTTATCTAAAAAATCTTGCTAGAGCGCTTCCCAAAAGAAGCGGGCAGCTTACCGTGTCATTTATTTCCGACCGTTGTCTTCCGTTTTCCTCTCGACTGTTCGGCGAATTTCTGAGGCGGAAACTCTCTAAAATTAACACAAACAGGGGAAACGGAGTAAACAACAAACCAAAAAAAGGGACAAATTATGAATTTGTACGTCGGAAATCTTCCCTACAGTATGGGACAAGAAGAATTGCAGGAAATGTTCAGTGAATTCGGAGCAGTAGAAAGTGCCCGGATCATCACCGATCGTGAAAGCGGCAGATCAAAGGGTTTCGGATTCGTTGACATGAATGACGAAAGCGAAGCAAAAAAGGCAATCGAAGCGCTCAATAACAAAGAGATCAATGAACGCAAAATGGTGGTTAATGAAGCACGTCCGAGAGAAGAAAGGCCGCGTCGCAGCGGCGGTTTCAATCGCGACCGCAGCTATAGCCGCGACTATTAATAGGCCGTAAAGGCTTGAAGAAAGGCGGAAGGTTTTCCTTCCGTCTTTTTTTATTTCAGAGGCAATTTAAAGATTCAATGCACACTCGTTTTTGCTTTTGAAATCACTTTGTGCATCTGAGACGAAATCCGTCAGGTGTATCTTCCACCAACCAACCGGCCTGCGACAATTGTTCACGCAATGTGTCTGCCGCGGCAAAATCTTTGGCTTTTCTCGCGGCTTGTCGTTTGGAAGCCAATGCCAGCACCTCATCCGGCACAGCATTCTCACCTGCCTCCTCTACCTGCAGCGCGCCGAAAACGCGGTCAAAATCCTGATACTGGGCCAACACCGCTTTGGCGGCAGTGACAGACAAATCTCCAGCATCAAGCAATTTATTAACATCGCTTTGGAGCGCGAACATTGAGGCTAAAGCTTCCGCGATGTTCAGATCGTCCGCGAGAGCGGCGGAGAAACCGGTTCGGGCTGTTGCCAGCAAACCGCGAACCGCGGTATCATCTCCTGCCGCAGCAACAGCTTTCAGCCGGACAAAAAAGTCATCGAAACGCTTTAAGATGGTTCGTCCCTGTTCCAAAGCCTCAAAGGTAAAATTAAGTTTTTTCCGGTAGTGAGTTCCAAGCAATACCCAGCGGATTTCACGACCCGACCAGCCTTGTCCGATTAAGTCCCGCAGCGTAAAAAAATTACCGGCGGACTTAGACATCTTTTCGCCATTGACAATCAGATGGGCGCAATGAAGCCAATAATTGACATAGGGACAACCGTTGGCACATTCACTCTGGGCAATTTCGTCCTCGTGGTGCGGAAACATATTATCGATGCCGCCGGTGTGGATATCAAAAGTTTTTCCAAGATATTTCATACTCATGGCGCTGCATTCAATATGCCATCCCGGACGTCCCTTACCCCATGGGCTTTCCCACCAGACATCTCCGTCCGGTTCGCTCCAGGTCTTCCACAGCGCAAAGTCGGCAACATCGTTTTTGGCATATTCATCAGTATTAATCCTCACTCCGGCGCGCTGGTTGTCCATATCGATTCTGGCTAATTTACCATATTCGGGAAATTTGGAGATGGCAAAGTACACTGAGCCATCGTCGGCTTGATAAGCGAAACCGCGTTCTTCCAGCGCCTGAATCAGAGTAATCATTTCCGGGATATGAGAGGTGGCTTCAGGATAAATTTCCGCCGACTCAACCTTCAGA
>JAGYNC010000268.1 GCA_018400135.1 Victivallaceae bacterium | reverse complement strand
CTGGACTGTTGAAGATGGAATGATATATTTAAGGGGCACAGGCAGGCCTCGACCCCACCCAAAGAGTGAGGCATTACTCGCTTGTTTGTCTACAATTTAGAATTATTATGTTAAGGAATTTTGTTCCCGGCAGCTTTACCACATGTGGAGGTTGAACTATGACAACGCGTTTCAACAGTGCGCGTTTTTCGTCATTTTTCAACGTATGATATGCCGGGCTTTCGGCAAAAATCAGACTGAAACGGCGAATTTTGCGAGTCTTGAGCAATCGCAATATCGCCTCCAGTTGCCGGTAATTTTTGAACTGCATATGGCGGCGCCTAAAATAGAGTGGCGCGGTTTGCGTCACCAGCCAGAAAACATCGGACACAATCACATCGTCAGTGTGTTCTGAGACAGCATTAATAAGTTTCCGGGAGTTGTTTTTCATGATGAATAAGTTGGTAATTCCTCGTGCCTGAATTGACAGAGAGAGTGCTGTCAGCATCAGCAGCAAACAGAAGAAAAAGCGTTTATGGAACCGTTTTCGGGGGAACATTTTTGCGGCGGCGAATAGGCTTAAAGGAATCAGCCAGGGAAAAAGAAAGAGAAAGTGGCGTGGTCCCCAGATTATTCCCATGTCGCTTTGCGTAAGAGCCGGACACAACAGCAGCAGATAGATGAGTGAAACTAAAATTAGAAAGACTATACGAAAGTTCTTTGAATACAGCATTGGACGAATATTGGCCAGTAGTGGTAGCAGAAGCGGAGATGCAGGGATCAAGCCGACGGTGAAAATAGTACTAAATATCGGTTGAGGATTGAGCCATAGCATGACATTGAAAATTAGATATGATGTTGTCGTGATTGCGAATAATGCTAGTTTAACATTGAGGCCGTCACGGAAGCGACGATAACAGACTCCGGCGACAATCAGCGCCGGAAACGGCAGCAGCAATACATAGTAGAGCCAGTGTGTGTCAAAATTCCAGGCGTTGAATTTGAAAAGATAAACAAAATAGCCGTTTAATCGTTCCAGGATAAGATGCATGGGCGTGGTTGCCGTCATATTGTGCGACTGATAACTACTCCCATGTATGCCGAGAATATGGCCGTATTGCCAATATTGAAACCCCCACAGCGGAATTATGATTATGACACAGCCAATGCCGAAATAACAGATATTTTTGGTACGCAGTGAGTTTCTAAGCAGAGCAATGGTTACTGCTGCTATCAAAAAATATAATTCTTCCCGGAATATAACGCCGCAACCCAGCAGAATACCGCTGATACAAAGTTCCAATGGTGTTGGATACCGCCGTTGTAACAGCAGTAGTACCGCCGCGGTTGAAAACACCGCTCCAAGCGTCATTTCCCAGAATGTCAGGGTATAGAAGAAAAACGGCGTGGCAAATGCCAACAACGGGAGGCTGAATAAAAAAAGCGGCGGGAATCGCAACTGTTTCAACAAAATAACGCATCCACATAAAACAATCAACGACGAAATAAGGGGTATAAGATATAAACCAGATGCGCCGAATATACGGTAAGGAAACGAACTCAGCCACGGAAAATAACCCGGGAAAACCGAATAGACGTGAGAACCATACTTGTGAAAATGAAAGTGGCTATCCGGGAAAAAGCGCAAATCAGGATCAATATTAATCGCCGGATAACTCAACGACGTTGTGCCGTGTCTGGCAATATTTTCTGTAACAATTAATTTATTGCCGCCGTCAGTAATCCAGAAAGAATCCTTTGGCAGGAGATAAAGCAACAGCACAAATATCAGTGCCGTAATTGTAACCAGCATCATTGCCGGGCGCAAGCGTTGATTGTAACAATAAATTTTCATGAGATTGCAATCAAAAGTTAAATTTTCAACCAGATAGAGTATATAATTGCGCGTCAAAGAGATTTTTCAATATGAATAAATTTTTATGATTTTGGTTTAAATTTTAATTTTTATGTCTATAATACACATATAGAAAAATGCTAACCCTCAAAATAAGGATCCTTGTTATGGCTGATATTAGCACAATGCAACGTAATTCCCTCGTCGAACGGCTTAACGGTAGACTCCCTAAAGTAGGAATTCGCCCGACAATTGATGGGCGATGCAACGGTGTCAGGGAATCACTCGAACATCAGACCATGAATATGGCCAAGACAGCCGCGTCGCTGATCAGCTCAAATCTCAGACACGCCAACGGTTTGCCGGTGGAGTGTGTTATTGCGGATTCCTGTATCGGTGGTGTCGCTGAAGCGGCCAGGTGTGCCGATAAATTTGCGGCTGAAGGCGTTGGCGCGTCGCTGACGGTTACCCCCTGCTGGTGCTATGGCGCGGAAACTATGGATATGGATCCGCTTACGCCGAAAGCAGTCTGGGGTTTTAATGGGACTGAGCGCCCGGGTGCAGTCTATCTGGCGGCGGTTTTGGCCGGGCATACACAAAAAGGGTTGCCGGCGTTTGGTATTTATGGACGCGATGTTCAGGATGCCTCCGACACTTCGGTGCCTGACGATGTCCGTGAAAAAATTCTGCGATTTGCTCGTGCCGGTCTGGCGATGGCTGCCATGAAAGGGAAATCTTACTTGTCCGTCGGTGGTTGCTCAATGGGGATTGCCGGGTCAATAGTAAAACCGGAATTTTTTGAAGACTACCTGGGCATGCGCTCGGAAATGGTTGATTCAACTGAATTGATTCGCCGCATGGAAAAAGGTATCTATGATCCGGCAGAATATGAAAAAGCCTTGCAGTGGATTGAAAATAATTGCCGTGAGGGCGAGGATGTCAATCCCACGGAAGGGCGAAAATCCCCGGCCCAAAAAAAGGAAATCTGGGAATTTCTGGCAAAAATGACAATAATCGGTCGCGATCTGATGATCGGCAATCCGCGTCTCGCCGAGCTTGGCTTTCCCGAGGAAGCGCTCGGCCATAATGCTATCGCTGCAGGTTTTCAGGGACAAAGACAGTGGACCGATTTTTATCCCAATGGCGACTTTATGGAGACTATTCTTAATTCATCGTTTGACTGGAACGGAATTCGCCAGCCTTATGTTCTGGCCACTGAGAATGACGCTCTGAATGGTGTTGCCATGCTTTTCGGTCATTTGCTTACCGGCACGGCACAGGGATTTTCCGATGTGCGTACTTATTGGAGCCCCGAGGCCGTGAAAAGAGTAACTGGTCAGACATTGACCGGCGCGGCTGCCGACGG
>JAGYNC010000267.1 GCA_018400135.1 Victivallaceae bacterium | reverse complement strand
ACTGTGCTGGCTGTAGCAACGTTTTTTACCGGACTATTCAGTCTAACGCAACTGGAAGTAAACTACCTTCCTGATATTTCCTATCCCATGGTCAAGGTGCATGCCTGGTGGCGTGGCGCGACTGCCGATGATGTTGAAACTAACATTGCTGATCCCATGGAGGAAATACTTGCTACTGTTGATGGTCTTGACTATCTTGAGTCTTCATGTATCGAGGGAATGTATACGCTGCTGATAAATTTCACCTACGACGTAGAAGTGGAAGTCGCTTTCCAAGACGTGGTTGCGGCAATGGGAAGAGTCACGAAAAAATTGCCCAGAGACATGGATCCGCCGGTTATTATCAAAGCCGATCCTTCGCAATTACCGGTCATCGAGATAATGATTACTTCGGATGAATATGATTTGGTTTGGCTGCGGGAGTGGGCGGAAAACTGGCTTGTTGACCGTTTGACGACGGTGGAAGGCTCGGCCGGCGCTGAAGTTGTCGGAGGGATGGAGCGTGAGATTCGCATTCATTTGGATATGGAGCGACTCCAGGCCTATAAATTGTCACCGGCACAGATTGCCAAAGTCATTTACGGCGAAAATATTGAAGATTTTGCCGGTCGGGTAACCATTGAAACGCGGGAAATAATTGCCAGAACTCTGGGTGAGTTTGAAAGCCTTGAAGAAATTAAAGACGTTGTGATTTCAGTTGGTGTGAATGGCGAAAAAGTATATGTAAGAGATGTTGCTCGGGTTGAAGATTCTCACAGGGAAATGCGCATATACACTCATTTTAATGGGAAGCCATGCGTTGAGTTTAAGGTGTTGAAACAATACGCGGCCAATTCTATTTCTGTTGCGCAAGGGGTCAAAGACCGAATCGAAGAGCTGAAAAAGAGCGGCGATATTTCCAATAGTATTAACTTTGACTATGTCGAGGATGAAAGCACATATGTCATGAGTGCGATCCGAAGCGTGGAAGATTCTGCTATTATTTCGGCAATTCTGGTAATTATCGTTATTTATCTGTTTTTGGGCAGGTGGCGGCAGGTTATAGTAATGATTATCGCTCTGCCTCTGACTTTGCTGACCAATTTTGCCATGATGAAAGGCGCGGGATTTTCCATAAACGTTTTTTCTCTGGGCGGTCTGGTGGTGGCCCTGGGGGTTATTCTGGACAACTCGATTGTGGTTATGGAAAACATCACCCGGCTGAAGAGTGAAAATGTGAAAGATTATGCCGCGCGCGGGACGCGTGAAGTAGGGTCGGCAATTGTTGCTTCCACCCTGACTTTCCTTGCGATTTTTCTGCCGTTTGTTTTTGTCCCCGGGATGTCGGCTATTTTGTTCAAGGAACTCATTTTAGTGGTAGCCGGAGTCGTGCTGATTTCTTTGCTGGTTGCGGTAACTTTCACGCCACTGCTGACAGATCGTTTACTGCGACATGAAAAGGAAGGAGAAGCACGCGGTATTGTTCGCGTTTTCGACTATATAATCAAAACGTTCACTGATGGCTACAGAAGAGTACTGGCCGGTTGTCTGCGCATGAAATTATGGGTAGTGATATTAGCGTTTGCGCTGTTGGCCGCAGGACTCTGGCTGGGAAGCCGGGCTGGAACTCAGTTTCTGCCAAAGCTTGATGACGGGCGGGTCATGGTAAAAGTAAAGATGCCCAGTGGTTCATCGGTGGCTGAAGTTGATCATGTACTGACAAAAGTTGAAGAAAAACTCGAAAATCTACCTGAAGTTGACACCGCTTTCAGGCTGGCAGGCGGACGGGTTTTCGGACTCTACACGCTTGAGGTCGGGAATGAGGGGAATTTGGACATTCAGCTTGTTCCCAAAAGTCAACGCAACATCAGTACTCAAGATTTTGTAAAAAAAATCCGGCCCATTGCTGCAAAAATACAAGCTACTACTCCCGGGGCAAAACTACCCGTAAAAGCGCGTCCGATCAAAGGTATCAGAAAAGTAGGAGAACAGGACGTGGAGATAAATGTAAAAGGCAGTGATGTGGTGGCGATTTATGAATTTTCGGAAAAAATCGCGGCTACTCTTGAACGTACCCCGGGACTTTCCGGAGTAAATATTTCGATGGATATGACCAAGCCGGAATATTGTATTCACGTGGATCGGGCGCGTGCGTCTGCTATGGGTATTCCTGTCAACGCGGTGGCATCAACCATGCGTACTTTGGTGCAGGGACAAGTTGCGACCCTCTATCATGAGGGTAGTGAATATTATCCTATTCGGGTTATGGTACCGGAAATTACCCTGAGTAGCAAAAAAGACCTTGAAAGTTTGATTATTGACATGCGCAATGGTGAACCGATACATTTGCGGGATGTTGCCGAGGTGCGTCGCGCGGTTGGCCCGGTGGAAATTTCCCGCGAAGACCAGGTGATGAGAGTTATTGTGCGTGCCGACCCGGCCGGCATAAGCGTCGGAGAAGCGTTGGCACGTGCGGAAAAAGTAGCACGTGACTTGAAGCCTCCGTCAGGAGTTGAAATTTCCATGGGAAGCGAAGCTAGATTTATGGCTGAAAGCAGAAAAGTTATGGGAATTATAGTTGGGTTTGCTGTCCTTTTTGCTTACGTTATATTGGCAGTACAGTTCGAATCATTTATGCTTCCCTTGCTGATTATGCTGAATGTACCCCTCACCCTTACCGGTGTTTTTCTAGCGCTCTATTTTACTGGCGGAACAGTTGGAGTTACGGTTCAGATTGGCGTGTTGATAATGATGGGTGGTATCACATCTCAAGGGGTGGTATTGCTGACCGCGGCTGAAGAGTATCGACGTGACGGGTTGACTCCGTTTGAGGCGGTAAAGAAAGCGGCACCGCTTCGAGTCAGGCCGATTTTGATGACCCAATTAACCACAGTGCTGGGACTGCTTCCGCTGGCGCTCAATCTTGGTGAAGGCGGCGACATGTTGGTAACCATGGCAATAGCGGTTATTGGAGGATTGATATATTCGTTATTTTTAACCCTGCTTTTCCTTCCAACGGCTTATACGCTTGTCTATAGCAGAATTAACAACAATAAAAAGAGGTAATCCCTCACTCTTTGGGTGGGGTCGAGGCTACGACACCCGAGGAGGATCGACGAGGCTGTGTAGTATTGACCCCGTCCCAAAAGTGAGGCATTACAAAAAAAGAGGTAATGATGGATAAGATTAACTATCTTGAAACTTATCAAGTGTACGTAAAAGAAATCCCGAAAACACAAACACTCGATCAAATCCGG
>JAGYNC010000266.1 GCA_018400135.1 Victivallaceae bacterium | reverse complement strand
AGTCCCAGCCGGTACAGCCGTAAGTTTCCGACAAATGCCACTTGCAGCCAAACTGGCGCGCGGCGGAACTCATTTGTTTGGTGGTGTCGTAAGCCCGCCAATGTTCGGTGAGCATGTCGATCCCGGGGGCCTGCATATATTCATAGGAGCGCATGCAGCTGCCGACGGCCAAGGTCTGGGAACTGAGTTCATCCTCTGTAAGCATGTGTCCTGTGCTCAACATGTTATGTTTGCCGCACCATTCACCGATTTGTTTGGAAAAAGCATCAACAAACAAGTGAGTAATACAGTCGGTATAATTGAGTTTTACTTTGGATACTTCAACATCTGCGCAATAATAAAATAGTTCCGGCAAGTGTTCCCGCAAGTCATAATCGTAACGCGCCTTGAACACTTCCGGGAGTTTCCCCGTCCAGGGCGTACCGTATTTATTGTCTTCCCATTTCTGCATAACCCGTCCGTAATTCGGTTCATCGGTGAATATTCCCGGGACGCGTTTGCCAAATTCGTCGCCGATTTCACGTAAATAAGCTTCATGGGTGACTTCGATGAATTTTTTCACCGCGTCAAAATTCAAGGTATCCAGATAAGTTTGCTCGTTATACCATGATGAAGTTTGCTCTTCCTCGATATAAAAATGCAGCAGGGTTTTTCCAGACGGAATCGAATCCGGTACGGTGTCAAGCCGTTCTAAATTCCGAGCTTTAGCACCGTCTATTTCCGCCAGGTAAAACGCCAGTGTATCAGCCTTGGCATTTATTTTAGCGATATCGGTTATTTCCTCGCAGATAAGTTTTCGCGCCCGGAATTCCGGGTTGGCGGTTACCAGACCACCCGCGGCACCGGACGGCCAGCGGTCTTCGTCGTAGAGCCACGCCTGCATGTTGAGTTTTTCAGCTTCGTCTATGCACGCTTTTACGCATTCAAACCATTTAGGGGAGAGATAATCGGTTACCAGACCGACGCGCGAGTGCATAAAAAACCCGCCTAGGCCCATCCGGTGCATATCTCTGATCTGTTGCCGCAATTCATCCGGTTCAAGTTCACCGTTCCATGCCCAGAAAGGCGCGCCGCGATATTCGCTGCCCGGATTGACTAATTCATTGATTAATTTTTTTATCATCATAAAATCCTTGATTTATTTTAGCGTTTATTTTATAAATTTAACCTTTTTTACAATTATTACCTTGACAATTGTTACAAAAACAAGCATTATTCTTTCAAACACCTTAAGTAATGGATACAAACCAGTGAAAAGCCATTTATATTTTCAGGAAAACAGTCTGCCCATAAAAGTCCTGCCGATGGACACTCAGCGCAAGCTGGAATTACACGACCATGATTTTCATGAACTGGTAGTGATTTTCGGGGGTGAAGGGATTCATTACACTCACAGCGAAAAATACCAGATTAGCCAGGGAGATATTTTCCTTATAAAACCCGGGACCAAACATGGTTATGACAATACCAGCGACCTTAAGTTAATAAATATACTCTATCTCCCTGAAAAACTGAAATTATCTCTCTATGACCTGAACAATTCTCCCGGTTATCACGCTTTTTTCGAAGTAGAACCGGCGATGCGCAAACAACACGGGTTCAAGAGCCGACTGCACTTGAGCGATACCAAGCTGGAATACATCAGAAAGCTGATAAGTTCAATAGACAAAGAACTCAATTCCAGTAAGCCGGAAGCCATGTTTATGGCGGTTTCCTACTTCATGCAGCTAATCGGATTCATTGCCCGCGGCTATACTAAAACGGAAATCCCGGAACAAATGGATATTTTGTCTTTGAGTGAAGTTATCAGCTATATTGAGACCAATTATCAGCGCGGTATTACTATTCCTGACCTGGCGCAAAAAGCATCCATGTCGAAAATCACTCTTTACCGCATGTTCAAAAAAGCCTTTAACATGTCCCCGGTAAACTATATCATATCCGTCAGGATCGCCAAAGCGCAGGAAATGTTGAACAGTGGTAAATTGAGCATATCGGAAATCGCCTGGGAAACAGGTTTCCCCGACAGCAACTATTTCTCCCGCATGTTCAAAAAGCTCACCGGCGCAAGCCCTAGGCTATACCGGAAACAACAGGGTAAAAAATAGTCCCCCTCATCCACCCCATTCCCCCTACTTTCGATTAATTAGAACATTCTCGAAAAGGTTTGAGAGGTACTCAAACCTTCCCGATAATGTTATTTACCCTTTAATAGACATGGACTTACGTCCATGAATCAGTACTTGGCAACCGCCGGGCACCGCCGTCAATCCGGCTACTTGTCTGGGAAAATCGGGCAAAACCCGCCAACCAGTGCACTATCCCGACAATTGTTATCATATCGGTTGAGGAAAATGGCGACGAGAACGGATAACGGGTAGAATAAAGAATGAGGCATTGCCATTCGGATAAAAAAAGTTGAAAGGAAGGATTCGATGCATGTCTTGATCTGGGAGTCGAGGATGTTTGCCTGAGCGGTTCGAATAGTGAAACAAATAATTTCAGAGGAGCGCTGGGAAAGCGAATCATACATTGCCGGACGCGAGTGAGCGATATTTTCCGGGCGGGATATGGTAGAACAGAGTGAATTGTCTGGTGAAATAGTTCGCGTCCTTGAAACCGCATTTAAACGCCACCTCGGCGATACTCAAATCATGGCAGGTCAACAACGCCGCTGCTTGTCGCAGCCGGACTTTCAACAGATAGCTGATGGGAGAATCGCCGGTAGCTTCCTTGAAAATTCGCAGTAGGTTGTTAGGCGAGGTGCCAGCCATTTTTGCGATTTTAGCCAAATTCCAGGTGGCGGCGAAGTCGTGCTCCAAGGCGCTGATCACATCTCCCAGTCGCACCAGCGCGGCCTGATTGCCGATATTCAGCAGCGAATATTGGCGTGAAGTTGTGGTTATCAATTCGCTCAGCAATCCGCATGCTGCCGCCTCATATCCGGGATGTTGTGCCGCCAATTCATCCGCCAGGCGCCTGACCAGCGTCAGCACCTCAGACAGAGCCGGTGGGCTTAAATGCAGCCGATGCCGGAAATTGCGGGGAGAACGCAGTCGGGGCTCAACTTGAAACATCACATTGTAGCCAGGAATTTTGCGTAGAAAAGCGTAGGGGAGGGGCAACAGCTCGGGAGAGAACTGCACGTTGATCAAAGATACTTTTTCGCGTCTTCGAAACGCATGTTCGGAAAATCCCTGCAACAAAAAGACATCTCCGGCAGCAACCTGATAAGCGATGCCGTTGATCACCTGCGTAGAATGTCCGGCAG
>JAGYNC010000265.1 GCA_018400135.1 Victivallaceae bacterium | reverse complement strand
TTTCGTCTTCCTGGCCCAGGTTGGAAATGTATACGAGTGCACCTTGGCCGGGGCGTACGAAAAAACTGGCCTTGATGTGTGGGGGGAGGCCAGTCACCGCGGCTTGATTCTCTGGCTGCCAGTACCCAAAGAAGCGCGAGTCATCGGCCGCGATTCCGAAATCCAACTCGATGTCCCTAAACTTTTGCAATAGGTCGCGCTTGCACCAGTGCTGCCAGATGTTTAAATCGAAAAGCTTGAGCACCGTCAACATGGTACGATTGTTTTCCAGGGTATTTGGTGAACCCCCATGTGGCGAGCCCCATTGCGGAAGCCATACGATGTTGACTCCCCACGCCCCCGCACCGGTATTTTCCACCCTGGGCAAGTCCCAGTAATCGACAAAATCGAGGCCGCGGGTTCCGCGTTCTCCACACAGATTCAAATCCGCGAATGCGTAGGCTCCCGGAATCATGGCCGTGCTGTGGATGATCAATTTCGGAAATGATCGTTCGTTTTGCTGCAATATTCGACCCACTCGTTCGTCCAATTCGCGGATACCGTACAAATGATTTCCTGCCTGGATTTTTCCATCCTGTCTTCTGTAACCGCAACGTTCATGCGAGATATCATTGCAGGGTACGGAATAGTTTTCGTCCCAGTAAATGCCGCTCAGTGAGGGAGTGCTTTGGATCAAGTGCTCCAGTTTGTATGCCATGTAGTCAATTCTTTCCGGATATAGACATCCCGCAGGTGCGAAATAATTGTCCGGATTGGCACCAAAACGCCTGGTGGAAATTGAGCCGCGTGCGTTATACGAGCGTTCGGGCAGCGTGTGCCATTCGTTGTAGTAGTATTTGCAGATCGGATCGCCCAGGGCGAAGTATGACTTGCAAACATAAAAGAAAACCGGTGTGCGGCTAAATCGTTGATTGAGCCCGGCAATATATTTATCGACCAGGAAACTGTCTTTAACGCTCATTCCGCCGAAAGCACGATCGATAAAAGACGACTCCCAGAACCCCATCAGCTTGAAATTGTAATAGTTCAGTCCTGTCTTTTTCGGTCGCACAGGGGTGGCTGCGAGTGCGAACGCTATCTGCCTCGGTGCGTTCAGCTCTACAGGAGTTGAGATGAGGTTGATGACAATTGTGGAGCAGTCCCCGTTCCGGACAATTTCATACGTCGGTTTTTCCGGTGTATTGTTCCAACCGCGGTCATTTTCAGCGAACCAGCTCAATCCGTATTGCGGGTTGCCGAAAGTCAGGTAGTTCAGAAAATCTCCATGCATCGTTTTGGTGACCATGTTTTCGCTGGTCCAGATCGTGCCATCGCCGGCGGGAAAGTACAGGCTGTTGTGCTGGCGAGCTCCTTTCGGGATATAAAAATGACCGGCATTCCAGATTGGCACTGTCCGGTCTATATATTCCCCTTTTTCCGGGTAGCGTTTCATCCACAGTTTTCCCGGAGAATGAAAATACTCGAGATCGCGAAATGGAATCTCAAACCGCAGGTGCTGCAGGGCAACCGTCTGTCGGGGAATGATTTCGAATTTATAAAAAACCACGCCGTCGTATTCGGCCCTGCCGTTGGTCACAATCCTGAAATCCTCGAACGAAATTTCGCCCGTAAACGACGCTTCCTGTCCGGAATGTTCACCGAAGACAAGCTTCCCCGGTTTGCCAATTTCTTCGGTGTCCTCCACAGTTGCCCGAAAAATGATCGGAGAGTTAAGCACATCTTTTTCCTGGCTGATAATTCGTGCCGGCAGTCCGGATCCTGCAAACGTATAACTGCGCCCCCAGCAGGAAACCGAATTGCCATCCAGCTGGAGGCTGGTCAATGGTTTCACCGGTGCGTCATTTTTTCCTGCTTTTCCGTCAAGCCAGGGAAAGTCTTTGACCGTGACGTGGCGGGATAGATGCTCGACGCATTCTCCCTGTCGATTCAGGACGTCGGCAAGCACCAGATACTTTCCGGGTTCAGGCCTACTGAAATCCACACGCGCATACCCATTATCCGAAGAACGGTCGATTGTTTCGGTACGACTGGACTGGATCAGTTTCCCGTTTGACCAGACCGAAAAGTCAACCATGGCAGGAGCCGTCCGCATGTCGACTTCCCCGATATTTCTGAAAATCACTCCGATCTTCTTTTGCGATGGGTAGAAAAGGATTTCGTTGCCCGCGTTTTCCGTTTCCAGCAAGGCGTTCTGTGCGAATTTGATGTGATGCGAGACAATGGTCTTGCTGTCTGCTGACTCCGCAGTCGTCACCATCCCAAATTTGCCAAAAGCACCGGGTGATTGATCGGTATTCATGCGGAGATATTCCAGTTCTCCGGGCGGCAGCGAGAACTGGAATGTTTTCTGGTCCGATACCTTCTCCGCCTCGACCTCCATTGAAACGTTGAACGGTTCTGCGTCCTTGTTGCTGTTTACCACGTTTGCGAATACCGCAAGATTTGCCTGACCAATTTCACCGCCTGTTCCCCAAAATACGGCTGGGCAGGATTCGTCTATCTCACAGAGGACCATCTCGTCATAGTCAAAGTATCCTGTCCCGGTCAGGTTTGAATATTCCAGCGGCGAAAGCAGTGTCTTGCAGATGTTCAAGCCGAATTCAACACCGGGTTGCAGTCCCACCGCCTCCAGAGGTATTGCGATTTCCGCAGTCCAGGTTTTCCCGTCGTGACGGGAAACAAGTTGCAGTCCCGGGCAGTCCCAATCCTTATTAGCCGGAACTCGCACTCCGTCGACGGTTCGCTGGTCATAGACGGTGCCCGCAGCATTGAAGATGAATTGGTAAGCTGTCGGGGGTTTCTTCTCGCCCGGGAACGGATTGAGGTGGATTTCGAACGAGTCGTTTTCCCAGACTTCACTGTCGTGTTTCAACTTCTGGTTCCGGGCCGGACCACGGACGGGGCCGGTTACGCATACCAGTAAATGCTCTTTATCGGAAGTAAGATGAAAGCTGGACTGGCGCTTCACCATGTTCCCGCCTTTGGCAACAAAACCGCAGTCGCAACCAGATGCATCGCGCCATTCCCCAGGGGAGAAAACACCGTCGATAGTGACAGAACGTTCCGTGACGGGTATCCGGTATTTGACGGGTATGTATTCCGAGTCTAATGGCAGGACTTCCACTTCCACATTGTCGACGACCACATGTTCGCCTATCAGTTCCAGTGATGCGGCGATGATCTGCGGACCGCCGCTGCCGGAATACACTTCCGTTTCCGTCATGAACCGTTCCCATTCCTCACCAGTCTGAGTATTCAGGACCTCCATGACATGGTGCACAAAC
>JAGYNC010000264.1 GCA_018400135.1 Victivallaceae bacterium | reverse complement strand
TATCAATGGTTAAATAACATTATCGGGAAGGTTTGAGTACCTCTCAAGCCTTTTCGAGAATGTTTTAGCTAGTTTTATCAGACAGGCGGTGCCGTTAATATCATAAGTTTCCGCAACCTCAATGGTTAACGCGGGATTTTCATCTAACGTTACCGCCAGTGTTTCGTTGCGGATATAATCACTGAAACGTGCAAGCGCATCGTGAAACTCACCATCCAGACGATATTCCAGTTGGATTCGGTCAGACACATCCAGATCGCGTTCCTTCCGCAGGTTCTGCACTTTGCTGACAAATTCGCGGGCGAATCCTTCTTCTTCGAGTTCGCGGGTCAGGTTAGTATCCAGAGCAACCGTGATGCATTCACCGGCAGCGACCGGTATCCCGGCCTTTTCATCGCGCTGGATTACCACTTCATCAGCACCGATTTCTAGTACTGAACCGTCACTGAAATTCAAAGTGGAGGTACCGCCGGACAACAGATTGTTTACCTCCAGCGCTCCGAAACCGGAAATCAGCGTAGCTGCTTCCTTCATTTTCGAGCCCAGCTTTGCCCCGAGCAGTTTAAAGTTGGGTTTGGCGGAGCGATGCACAAGACTTTCATCGTCCGCGCTGAATTCAATTGTTTTAACATTGAGTTCCTCGGCAATAATATCAGTAGTCTCGTTCAACATGTCGCGGATGGATTCATCATGTACCACAATCATCGCTTTTGCCAGTGGCTGCCGGGTTTTGAGTTGGTGTTGCGAACGCAGGAAGCGTCCCAGTGTCACCGCGGTCATAGTATGGGTCATTTGTTCTTCCAAATACACGTCACGTTCCGTGACGGGTTCCGGAAAATTGCACAAATGCACCGATTCCGGCATATCATCAGTCCGGAGGTTGCGATAAATCATTTCCGTGGTGAACGGAATAAACGGCGCCGCAGTCTTGGAGAATGTCAACAACACGTGATAGAGGGTTTCATAAGCATCGCGTTTATCCGCGTCACTCCGGCTTTTCCAGAAGCGACGACGGCTGCGGCGAATATACCAATTGGTCAAATCGTCAACAAACTTTTCAAAGCGGTTTGCCGCCCGTTGCAAATTGTAGGCATCCATCTCCCGGGCAATCTCTTCGATCATCTGAGACAACGAACTGAGAATCCAGCGGTCTAACGGATTTGCCGGTAAACGCGGGACATCGGCGCCGGGAGTAGGTTCCCAACCGTCGACATTGGCGTAAGTAACGAAAAAGCTATAGGCGTTCCACATCGGAATCATTACGCCCCGCAAGACATCCTTGATGCCGGTTTCAGAAAATTTCAGATCCTCGGCATGCACTACCTGAGAACCGAGCATAAACAACCGCAGCGCGTCAGCGCCATAAGTATCAATCACATATTGCGGATCGGGATAATTCTTTTTACGTTTTGACATTTTCTGTCCGTCTTCCGCCAGAATCAAACCATTGACCACCACGTTTTTGAATGGTGGTTTATCAAACAGAGCCGCGCCCAGCACCATCAGGGTATAAAACCAGCCGCGGGTCTGATCAAGTCCTTCGGCAATGAAGTCGGCAGGGAAATTGGCTTCAAAATGCTCCTTCCTTTCAAACGGATAATGTTGCTGAGCATAAGGCATTGAACCGCTTTCAAACCAACAGTCAAGGACTTCCGGCACCCGTTGTAACGGCAATTTACCTGAAGGAGAAGGCAGTTCCAGTTTGTCCATAAAATGCTTATGAATATCGTTTATCTTTTCACCGGTAAGTTTTTCCAATTCGGCGACGGAACCAACACAGACAGTTTCGCCTTCGGCATTGCGCCAGATCGGGAGAGGACAACCCCAGTAGCGGTTGCGACCGATATTCCAGTCCCGGGCGTTTTCGAGCCATTTGCCAAAACGTCCATCCTTGAGATGTTCCGGCACCCAATTTATCCGCGCGTTGGCAGCCAGCATACGTTCCTTTATGTCCTCAACCCGAACAAACCAGGTAGGCATCGCCCGGTAAATCAGTGGACTGTCACAACGCCAGCAGTGTGGGTAATTGTGCTTGATTTGTCCACGATGCACCAGTTTGCCTTCAGTTTTCAGCCGCCGGATAATATCCGCATCACACTCTTTCACGTAGCGTCCGACATAATCAGTTACTTCAGCGGTAAAATAACACTGTTCATCCACCGGACATACCGCCGGAATATTGTACTCCTTACAGACTAAATTATCTTCCTCACCAAAACCTGGAGCTGAGTGCACAATGCCGGTGCCGTCGTCAGTACTGACAAAATCTCCCGCGATAATATGGAACGCTCCCTGCTGAGCGAGATCAGCGAAAAATGGGAATAATGGTTCATAGCGCTGGCCAACGAGTTCGGTACCTTTGAAACGGTCAACGATTTCCGGCATGGCATCGGGCTTATAGTAGGCACCAAGCCGGGCTTCAGCCAGAATATAGCGGGCTTCGCCATCTTTAACCTGCACATAATCGAGATCCGGCCCAACCGCCAAAGCCAGGTTCGACGGCAATGTCCACGGGGTTGTTGTCCAGGCCAGATAGAAGAGATCGGGTTCATCAAGCGAACGAAAACGAATTGTAATCGCCGGATCATTGACTTCCTCGTAGCCCTGATTGGCTTCGAAATTCGACAACGGCGTGGCACAACGCGGACAGTACGGCAGAATTTTTGACCCCTCGTAGATCAGCTCTTTGTCCCACAACTGCCGGAACACCCACCAGATCGACTCCATGTACGGCAGATCCATGGTGCGGTAGCCGTTTTTAAAATCAACCCAGCGTCCCATTCGGCGCACCACCCGTTCCCACTCCGCCGTGTAGCGCAGAACAATGCCGCGACACGCCTCGTTGAACTTATCAATGCCATAATCCTCGATATCTCTCTTACTGGACAACTCAAGCTCTTTTTCCATTTCGTTTTCGACCGGCAGACCGTGGCAGTCCCAACCGAAAACGCGCTCAACATATTTGCCGCGCATAGTCTGATAGCGCGGCACTACATCTTTGATGGTGCCTGCCAACAGGTGTCCGTAGTGCGGCAATCCAGTGGCAAAAGGTGGGCCGTCATAAAAAACGTATTCCTCCTTGCCGCGGTTTTTCGCGAGCGATTGTTCAAAAATTTTTTGATCTTGCCAGAACTCCAGCACTTCCTTCTCAAGCGCCGTAAAAACAGGCTGATTATTAACTGGTTTAAACATTAAACTTCCTATATTTTATTAGCAACTGAATGAAAAAGTGCTACAGAGCGCGTAAGGCCTCACTCTTTCCTTTGGAGCGGGGTCAATACTACACAGCCTCG
>JAGYNC010000263.1 GCA_018400135.1 Victivallaceae bacterium | reverse complement strand
ACCCGCGCCCGCATCATCTTCGTTGTCGTTGTCGTTGTCAGTGCAGCGGTTGTCGCCACGTCATCCGACATGGTATTTAATCGTAATTTTCTTAACAGCGAAAAACGCAAAAAGCATCCATGAAAACCGTTCCGATTTGAATCCGGCATCCTCGATCAACTTCGCAACGTGCTCTAAAAGTGCGCCAAAATGGCGCACTTTTTTTTAAAAAATGTCAAACCAGGGCAAAACCTTAAATCCGTGACGAACATAAGCTTCATTGCCACCGTAAATCAGCGTGCCGGATTGATCTGAAGTCAAGTTATTAAAATTGCGATAGTGCGGACGCAGAGTGGTAATAATGAAACTGGCTCTGGAATTATCGGCGCGGTATGTTATACTCTATAAGGTTGAAAAAATAACAAATTTACAGGAATCCGGCCATGAGAGACCAAGATATACGCTGGCTGCAGCGGCTGAGCAATTTCAACAAGGCGCTTGATCAACTGGAGCAGGCGGTCAAGCTTTCCCGGGAAAGGGAACTCAGCGATTTGGAAAAGCAAGGACTGATTCAAGCTTTCGAGTTTTCATTCCATCGAAAACAGCGATCTGATCGATCATATTAAACGGGTCGGGATCACCTTCTTTGAAAGCGGTCAAAAATAACCTAGTCCGTACGACGGACGGCGGCAAGATGCTACGCATCTTTATGCCGTACTTCGTCCGGTGGCTCCACGCTACGCTGTCGCCGGTGAAATCAAAATTATAACAAATTAATTTGCAATAATTTACGCAAAGCACCTAAGGAATAGTATTCGGGGAATATACGATATGCCATCATTCGCGGCTTCAGTTTTATTGATAAATATTATTTTATTCTTAATTGGCCTGATAGTGTTGATCAAGGGCAGCGATCTTTTCGTCGAGAGTGCTGCTCAAATAGCGAGACGCTACGGTTTTTCGGAAATAGTTATTGGTCTCACGCTGGTCAGCATCGGCACCTCGATGCCGGAATTTGCTACCGACGTTTACGCTTCCTGGAGTAAGGCGGGCGAAATTGTTATTGGCGATTTGGTGGGCAGCAACATCACCAATATCGCGCTTGTACTCGGGGTGGCAATCCTGTTGAGTGGAAGCATCAGGATTCCCGGTGCGTTGTTGAAGCGCGATGTGATGTTCATGCTGGGACTTTTTATTCTGATCGAAGTCATGGGAATACTTGGCGGCGGCAAATTGGGATTGTTGTCAGGGGTGATACTATTGCTGTTGATGTGCGGCTACATTTATTATTTGTTGAAGCACGGCGACGCGCTTGCCGGACTTGAGGACAATGATGAGCACGAGATAAAAATCGACCATACCATCGGCGTTGCCTGGATATTATTGCTGGCGGGAATATCAATGGTTTTTCTGGGAGCCAAGGCGCTGGTTGATAATGTATTGCAGATAGTCAGCCGATTCAATCTCAACCCGGCATTGGTTGCGGCCACGGTGGTGGCGTTTGGCACCTCGGTGCCGGAGTTGGCGGTAACTGTTGCCGGATTCGTCAAAAAAAGAAAAGCCATCGCGCTGGGCAACATTATTGGCAGCTGTATCTTCAATCTAGTGCTGATTATGGGATTGAGCGCGGTTATCAACCCGGTTCCGGTAGACCACGATTTTCTGTTGATTATAATTCCGATGATGATCGGCTGCGGCGCTCTGCTGGCGTTCTTCATGCGTACAGGTTGGCAACTGGTACGCTGGGAAGGCGGAGTATTTCTGATGATTTATCTGGCCTTTGTGGCTTACAGTGTTATCAGTGGTTATTGATTTCTTTTAATCTTGCTTCGGCTGCAAGCAAATCCTGTGGAGTATCAACGCCGACACTTCCTTCGGAGGTTGTCATCACGTGAATCCGAATGCCGTTTTCCAACGCACGGAGTTGTTCCAGTTTTTCGCAGGACTCGAGTCGTCCCGGCGGTAGAACCACAAAACGTTCGATGGCGCGGCGACGGAACGCGTAAATCCCCCAATGCAGATAAAGCGTGGTTTCTTCACCGCCTTCGCGCAGGAACGGAATTAGAGAACGACTGAAATAGAGGGCAAAACCCTGGTTGTCGAACACCACTTTGACCCGATTGGGATCATTAAGCAACGACCGTTCAGCCGGTACTGCCACGGTACCCATGTCAATTTCCGGATGCTGACGCAGATTGGTGATTAAGTCGTTGATGATTTGCACCGGAAGCAACGGTTCATCGCCCTGAAGATTGATAACAATATCGTGAGGCAGTCCCGCGATGGCTTCGTAGACACGATCTGTTCCTGACCCATGATCCGGCGAGGTCATGACGGCTTTGCCACCGAATGCCTCGACCGCGTCGACCACTCGCGCGTCATCTGTGGCCACAATAACCTCGTTGGCCAGTGAGGCGGCAGCGGTTTCATAAACCCATTGAACCATCGGTTTGCCGCACAATTGTGCCAGCACCTTGCCGGGAAAACGGGTACTGCCGTAACGGGCCGGAATAACTGCTATTGCTTTTTGTTTTTGTTTTTGTCTAGTAGACATATTATGGTCTTCCTCATTTAGGTTTGCTTTGTGTTCCCTGTTTATCCACCCTTTCGGTTTGCGGAGTATCACAATATTCCACCATGTGAGATGACTTCAATGCAACTCACAGGAAGGGTTGAGAACTGGCGCGGTGCGGCATAGTGCCCGTTTCCGGTTCCCGCCTCGTCATAGACAATTTTCTGTTTGTGAGGATCACAAATGGAAGTCAGCAAACAGGCATTGTAGGCCGTAACGGCGCCAACCGCATTACGCTCAATACAAGGGATCTGGACATAGCCTCCAACCGGATCGCAAGTCATCCCCAGATGGTGTTCCAGAGCGATTTCCGTAGCGTTGGCAGTCCGTTTAATCGAGTGGGTGCGGATATATGCCGCCATGGCCGCGGCCATGGCTGAAGCGACCCCGATCTCGCCCTGACACCCAACCTCTGCCCCGGAGATACTGGCGTTGTGTTTTGCAATGAATCCAACTAGGGCAGCGGCGCAGAACCCGTCATGTAGTTCCCGTTCCGAAATCTTCAGGTGGTAGCGCAACAGATAAATCACTGCCGGCAGAACCCCGGATGAACCGGAAGTAGGAGCAGTGACCACAGGATGTCCGGTCGCCTTCATCAGGCCAATGGTATGCGAACTGGACGGACCGGGACCAACTTTAAACAAGTCGAAAATCGAAGTATTGATATATGACAAGTTCTCTCTCATAGGTATTCGTTATTTTGTAATCGCTCACTCTTTGGGTGGGGTCGAGGCTACGACACCCG
>JAGYNC010000262.1 GCA_018400135.1 Victivallaceae bacterium | reverse complement strand
ATGATGATTTCAGCCGGTTTCAACAATGGTATCTGGCAACTTTGGAAGAAAAGCTCGACAACCTTGAACGCGCTCGCCAAGCATTCTGGAGCCAGGCTACAGCCGTTGGCGATCGGGAATGGTTATATGGGGAAGCTCAAGCAATGGAAATGAAGAAAATAATCGTTTCACAAGGAAACAGCGAGCAATATTACCTTGGGAAGTGCTGAAAGTCTTATTTTAATAAACCGAGGCGTCGAATATAGAAATAAGCCCGGTTTTCATAGAAATTATCAATTTATTAAGCACAAAATTATACATTTAACGTGGACAGGCCTGGACTGTAAAATATTCATTCAATGCTATTTTAGCCCAAGTTTCGCGCTCAAAAAAAATGGGATTTTTTTTTGAGTTCAAATTTTTTTTATCCTCATATCCCGTAAGCTCAAAATTTTCAAAATTTGCTTTTGTTGTGCCAGTCGGATTTAGAATATTATGTTGATTTTTCATTTGCCGGATGTATAATGAAAAAATCAATGGAGGCTTTAACGAAAAATGTACATCCGGGAAAAGAAAACAAGAACCACTCCAGCCTTGCAACTTGTCAGCGGCAGGCGTGATCATAACGGTAAAGTTCGGCAGGAAATTATTTTGTCTCTGGGAAACGTCCCGATTCCGGATGAACTGCGCAAGACAATCGCTCATGAAGTCGAAAACCGCATGAACGGCTATCAACGTTTGCTGCCGTTGCAGCTGGACGCGGCCAAGTGGGTGGATTTCATCCTTAAAAAGCTTGATTCTGCAGGTAAACTCACGCCGATAAATCATCAGGAACAAAAAGTGATGCCGGAAACCATCATTGACGGAGTCCTGCTCGACCGACTGAAACATGAAAATACAACTTTGCTTGGCCCGTTGCTGCCGTTGGAGGCGGCATGGAAATCCCTGGGAATGAGTGAGTTTCTAGATGGGCATAAATTCAGTCCCCAACAAATCAGTGCCGCGAAAATCAGCATCTATAACCGCTTAATTGAACCGATCAGTGAAAATTCACTTTTGTCCTGGGCGGAAACTACCGCACTTAATGAATTGTTCGGAGAACACATTGAACTCAGCGGCGAAGATCGTTTCTATCGGGTCAGCGACAAACTGCTTGCCTGTCAGCCACTGCTTGAAATCCATTTGCGCGAGCGCGAACGGGAATTATTCAATCTCAATCGCACCATTGTGCTGTATGATTTAACGAACAGCTATTTCGAAGGCGAAGCTTCCGCCAACTCCAAGGCCCGCCGTAGCGCCAACAGCAAGGAAAAACGTACTGACCGTCCGGTAGTTTCAGTGGGATTGGTACTTGACGGTGAAGGATTTGTGTTGACTCATAAAGTTTTTCCCGGCAATCTTCATGACAGCCGTTCGCTGGTGGAAGCCGTCAAGAATTTACAGGGTTTATGTGGCAATGACCGGAAACCGATGGTCGTGCTCGACGGCGGTATTGCCACCACAGAAAACCTTGCCTGCCTGCTTGAAAACGGTTTTGATTACGTGGTCAACGGGAAGCGTACCACTCGCCAGAAGTTTGCCGCCGATTTTCTCGAAGTGGAAAAATTTCACCAGGTCGGCGGACGGGACGACAAGACTCCGGTACTGGTTCGCCGCCTTGACTCGGAGGAGGAGGCCACCGTGCTTTGCCGCAGCGATGAACGCAAAAAGAAGGAAGACGCGATAATCAGCAAAACCGAGGAAAAACTGCTCGCCGCTTTTGAAAAACTTAAAAAACGCATAGACAAGAATGATGGCAAACTTCATCTTGAAAAGGGAGCCGAAACCGTTAACCGCAATATCGGCAAACTTTGCGGCAAATACATTCGCGCCGCCAAATTTTACGACATCGCTTATGAGGCGGAGAGCCGTCAGTTATCCTGGATACGGAATGATGAAAAATATCAGGCAGACGCGGAACTGCATGGATGTTACCATCTGCGCAGCAGCCGCAAAGACCTTTCAGATGACAATATCTGGCATATTTACATCACCCTGACAAAAGTGGAAAACGCATTTCGTCTGCTCAAAAGCGATCTTGGGCTGCGTCCGTTTTTTCATTATACTGAAGATCGCTGTGATGGGCATATCTGGATTACCATTCTCGCCTATCATCTGCTGCGCTGGATAGAATATTCTCTTGAAACAGTCGGCTGCAAACTTTCCTGGCAGAAAATCAGGCGGTTGCTTGCAACCCATTGCTATACCACTATGATCATCCCGACAACTGACGGCAAAGTGAGGCATATGCGCAAACCTGGACAGCCTGATGAAAGGCAACGGGCAATTTATCATCATCTGGCAATCGACTGCGCCAAATTGCCATCCAAGGCAACAATTTTCAAAAAGATGTGAAAGGGACGTTGTGCCAGCTTTGGACTTAACTCGTTGATTATCAATACGCCTTTTTTTCGCCTGCGGAAGTTGGGTTAATACTGCGGAATGGCTGGCAATGCTGTCGGACGGTACACGCCGGGAAGGTGGGTTCAAAAACGATGGCGGCTGGCGACTGACGGCTCCAAATGTGCAGTGGGTGGCGCTTTACGATCCGGCGGCATACAAAAACTACGCCATAAGGCTTTCGTATGGAATATTCAGTTCAGAATGTAGCCTGCGAATCATATTCACGCTTAGACCGCGTTTTTTGTTGATAATATCATAATAGCGACCAGTGGAACCGAAATACCTCTTCATATCAATCGGTCTTAAATCCATCTGTTCCATCCTGAACTTTATCGCTTCAACCGGGTCGGCGGGCGGCTTGGGATAATGCTTACGGTCATATTCTTCGATAAGCATGCTCAGCAAAATCAACTCTTCGTACTCCGGCGTTTCTTCGCCCGGATTAGTTTTTGCCAAAGCCAATACCTTGTGCATTATTTCATCGTACTCTTTTTCTGTGTGTATCAAGCGAGCATTCTTCATTTTCATTATTCTCTATTTTATGTTTTTTGATCTCCCTGTTTAAAATAGGGTTAAATGTTATGGTCAAATAAACAACCTGTTAAACCGACCCGAAATACACCATACATTATAGCACCAAAATGGTACTATGCCAATGTGTGAAATGACATTTCTTTATTTTTGCATGCGGTGGTCATCCGGCACGCGAAAGGCAAATAGCCAGCACCCCCTCACGCTCTCCCGAATCGGGGTCGTTGTCGTTGTCAGTGCAGCGGTTGTCGCCACGTCATCCGACATGGTATATAATCGAAATATTTTCAACAGCGACAAACACGAAAAACACGAAAATCATCCATGAAAAGGGAAAACGCAGAATGGGAGAAAGGAAGAGCAAACC
>JAGYNC010000261.1 GCA_018400135.1 Victivallaceae bacterium | reverse complement strand
AGGGGGTAAGGGTGAAGGGTGAAGGGGGAAGGGGTGAAGGGGGAAGGGTGAAGGGGGAAGGGTGAAGTGGGTAAGAGGGTAAGAGGGTAAGGTGATCCGTCCGATTTGTTCGATCCGTCCAATAAAACTAAAATGATGAAAACAATGAAAACCATAACTAAAATAACAAACTCGAGAATTCTGGTCACCGGCGGTGCCGGCTTTATCGGCTCGAATCTGATTGAAGCGCTGCTGCAACAGCATAATCAAGTGGTCTGCCTGGACAACTTTGCCACCGGTAAGCGAGATAACATCGCTGATTTTCTCACCAGTCGCGATTTCAGGTTGATTGAAGGTGATATCCGCGATCCCGATCTTTGTCGTAAAGCTTGCGATGGCATTGACTATGTGTTGCACCAGGCTGCGCTCGGCTCCGTGCCGCGCTCGATAAAAGACCCGATGACTTCCACCGAAGTCAATATTTCCGGTTTCGTAAATATGCTTTTTTCCGCGCAGGAAGCAAAGGTTAAACGCTTTGTCTACGCAGCCAGCAGTTCCACTTACGGCGACAGCAAAAACCTACCAAAAGTTGAAGATGAAATCGGCAAACCGCTGTCGCCTTATGCAATTACTAAATATGTCAACGAGTTATACGCGGACAACTTCAGTCGCCTCTACGGTATCGAAACCATCGGGTTGCGCTACTTCAACGTCTTCGGACGCCGCCAGGACCCGTTCGGCGCTTATGCTGCTGTCATTCCAAAATTTTTCATCGCGTTGATAAAACATGAGTCCCCGATAATCAACGGCGATGGGAGTTTTTCCAGAGACTTTACCTATATCGACAATGTGGTTCAAGCTAATCAACTGGCGGCATTGACCGATAATCCCAACGCGATAAATACGGTTTACAATGTTGCCTTTGGGGAACGCACCACGCTGACGGAACTCTTTTACACCATTCGTGATAATCTTTCGCAATTCGACTCTGGGGTCATCACGATCGAGCCGGTATACGGCCCACCTCGTGCCGGAGATATTCCGCACTCGCTGGCCGATATAATCAAGGCCAAAACGCTACTGGGTTACAATCCTGAATATAGCCTCGTAGACGGTATCGCCGCCGCCGCCGAATGGTATTGGATGCATCTGAATCGATAGGAGTGAGATAGAGGTTAAGTTGTTAATTGTTAAGTGTTAGGGGTTAGGAGGGTAAGGGGTTAAGTGTTAAGGGTTGGGAGATACGATCTGTCCGATCTGTCCGATCCGACTGATTGAGACAACATTCCCCAATGTAGCGCAGGCACTTCTGCCTGCGCTATCTTGAAAACAACAGACAGGAGTGTCTGTGTTACATTCTAGCACGCATACGGCCCACAAAATACATGAAAAATCAAATCAAGAAGTACATTGAAGCGATCCTTCGGGTTTTGGATGACTACCCGGACATTCTTTTCTGTTCGATATATGGTTCTGCAACGAGCAACAAACTGACAGAGAACAGTGATATTGACATCGCCATAGCCGGCAATGCCCCGGTTCCGAGTGAAACGCTGGTTGAATTGAGTATTAGATTTTCTGATGCCTGTCACCGAGAGATAGATTTGGTTGATCTTCAAGCCAATTCCGGAGTCCTTCTACGGGAGGTTCTGTGTGAAGGCAGGATTATAATGAAAAAATCTACGGAACTCTACGCCGCGTTAATTCGGAAAATGTGGTACAATCAGGCCGATGTCATGCCAAATGTTCGCATGATCTGGAAAGCGCGCAGAGAAAAAATGTCGGGGGTGAAAACATGACAGAAGATGTATTGTTCGCAAAAATCGAGACGATGCGCCGCTGCCTTGTCAGAATCAGAAAGCGCCTGCCTGCCTCTGCGGAAGAGCTGGCAAAGGACATTGACGCGCAAGATATTATCGCGGTCAATTTGGAACGGATGATTCAGGCGGCTGTCGATATTGCGTCTCACAAAATCGCCGACTTGGAAATTCTACCAGCACAAACAATGGGAGAAAGCTTCGCCATCCTCGCGAAGCGGGGAATTATCCCGGACGTAATCGCGGATAAATTGCGCAAAGCCGTCGGTTTTAGAAATATTTCCGTCCACAACTATCAAGCTATCAGTTGGGACATTGTATTCAATATCTGCACCCGGGAACTCACAGTTTTCGAAGAACTGATAACTGTAAACTTTAAATTTAACTAATAGAGGCAAGTTGTTTGAAAAAAGCACTGATTACCGGGATTACCGGCCAGGATGGGTCATACTTGACTGAGTTACTGCTGGAAAAGGGCTACGAAGTACACGGTATTATCCGCCGCGCGAGCAGCTTTAATACCGGGCGGATCGATCATTTGTATAAAGACCCGCACCTCGATGGAGTAAGGCTCTTTCTTCACTACGGGGATCTGACCGACTCCAGCAACCTTAACCGGTTGATTGAAAAAATTGCGCCTGCGGAGATTTACAATCTGGGCGCGCAATCGCACGTTCAGGTATCATTTGAAGTGCCGGAGTACACTGCCGAAGTCGATGGTATCGGCACCCTGCGCTTGTTGGACGCGATTCGCGAAACCGGCATTAAAACCCGTTTCTATCAGGCTTCAACATCTGAACTTTACGGCAAGGTAGTCGAAGTCCCACAAACAGAAACTACCCCGTTTTATCCGCGTAGTCCGTACGCGATAGCCAAACTGTATGGGTTCTGGATTGTCAAAAACTATCGGGAAGCCTATGGACTTCACGCTTCGAACGGCATTCTTTTTAACCATGAATCACCGCGGCGCGGAGAAACATTCGTTACCCGCAAAATTACCATGGCAGTGGCCCGTATTCATCGCGGGTCGCAGGAATGTTTGTATATGGGCAATATTGATGCCCGCCGCGACTGGGGATACGCCCCGGATTATGTTGAAATGATGTGGCTGATGCTCCAACAGGATCAGCCGGATGACTATGTGGCGGCCACCGGCGAAATGCACACCGTGCGCGAGTTTATTGAGAAATCATTCGCTTGCGTCAATCGTTCAATTGAATGGCAGAAGACGGGCGTGGATGAAGTTGGGATCGATACTTCTACCGGCAAAATCGTGGTGCGCATAGATCCGCGCTATTTCCGTCCGGCTGAGGTGGAACAACTGCTCGGGAATCCGGCCAAGGCCAAAGCGAAACTCGGCTGGGAACCGGAAGTTAAATTCGACCAACTGGTCAAGCTCATGACTGAAGGCGACCTGCGGCTGCTGGATAACCCGAACTATGAAACAGGGTTTTGACAGGGTCTAATTAGGAGTTAAGTGTTAGGGGTTAAGGGGTTAAGAGGGTAAGAGGGTGAGAAGGTAAGAGGTTA
>JAGYNC010000260.1 GCA_018400135.1 Victivallaceae bacterium | reverse complement strand
TTTTAATTAGTGCCGACGAAAAAGTCCTTTTTCGTTCAGGCACTAATTATTGGCATGATCATAAATTTTTCGTCTGGTCGCGCTGATCTGTTCTATAATGTTTGTTATCAGCTGGTGGGAAACCGGACCGGGAATTTCGCCCTTCTTACTCATGTTGTTAATAACTTTTGCTTCGGTAGAGTAAATCATCAGTTGCAGTGTCGCGCGGGAGATGGTTTCCAGCAATTCCGGATTGGACTCCTTAAGTCTGCCGAGTTTTGCCATGGTGTTCTGTTCAACCCGGGAAAAAAAATTCCTGCACTCTTCGATAACTGATTCGTGGGACGCGAAAAAGGTTGATTGTTTCATCGCTTTAATTTCCTGATGTGCTTCATGAGCGCCGATTGCCAGACAACAAAGTGTCAAATAGTCATCGGTGATGGCTATTGTTTGATAGCGGGAGCGGAGCTTTTGAGAAAAGACAAACCGACTGAAAGCGCGAAAAAATAGTGACTCGATACGCATTGCCGTTGGTTCACCGGAAAAGTGGCTGGGAGGACGGGCATCCCGAACAATGGAATCAAAAAGCTGTTCAACAAAAAAATCCAGTTTACGGTAGATGTTTTCAGAAATAAAGCCGGATTGCAGCAAGTATTGAAAAGTATCGCGTTCACGCAATAATACCCGGGACCAGGCCGTGCGGGTAATTGAATTGCCGACAATCTTTTCTTTATCCGCCAAGTGGGTAAACTCCTTTTCCTGACACTCTACCTTTTTGCTGTACTCCTTTTCAAACTCGGCAATTTTTTCTGCTGAGAGATAGCCGGTTTTTTTTAGCTTAGACAACTGCTTCAATCCCTTCAGCCGTGCAGCGCACATGGCGCGCATTGCTTCAAAGCGGGTGAATGAATCCGGTTCATTGAGCTTGAATACTGATAGCAGAGCCTTGATGGTTGTTCCCTGCACAAACAGGGTAAAGATGACCACGCCCAGCGTGACTTCGATAATCAGCATACGGTGTGGGAAGTCAGGCGGCAGACTGAATACCAACGCCAGTGGTACCGCGCCCCGCAAACCGCCCCAGAACATTACAAGCTGATATTTCAGGTTGATTTTTTCCCGACCGTAGAGATTCAGCAGCGGACACAAGCCGAAGACAACAACCATTCGCGCCACCTGAATCGCGATTATCGCCCAGAGAATATGGCGCAGCAGTCCGGAATAGTGTTCCGCTCCAATCAGGTACAAATCTTCGGTGAAGCCGAGCAACAGAAAAATGAAGCTGTTGGCGACAAATGCCATAAAGTCCCAGAACTGCTGCATGTATTGTTTGATTTGAGGAGTAAAACGCACCGCGCCATAATAGTTGATTACCATGCCTGCTCCAAGCGCTGCCATAACTCCGGATACGTTGCAATATTTATCGGCAACAATAAACGCGGTATAGGCAACGATAGTTGAAAGAGATACTTCGATCATCGGATCGTTGTCGGCAAACATAATGACGCGGCACATGATATAGCCGATAATTCCGCCGACAGCCAGACCGCCGAGAAAAATCAGGGTAAAATCAATGCCCCCACTGAACAGGGAACTCAGCCCAAATGCGGCACCGGAAACCAGCAGACCTCTGACGATATTGAACATGACGATAGCTGTGGCATCGTTGAACAAACTTTCGCCGTCCACCAGGATACGCAGTCTTTTGGGTGCGCCGACAATCTCGAATAAAGAAATTACCGCTACCGGATCGGTTGCCGAAATCAGCGCGCCGAACAGCATGGCGCCGCCAACATCCAATGGCGTGGTCCAGAGCACAATCAGACCGGTGATAATGGTTGAGATAACCAGTCCCGGCGCTGCCAGTGTCAATGTGGGAGTAAGATTTTTGAGTAATACTTTGACATCGATATTGATTGCCGCCGAGAAGATCAGCGCCGGCAGCAACACATACATAATCAGATCATGACTAAGTCCGACGCTGCGCAGTTCATGGAGCGCTTCCACGCGTTGGCACAGCATCGACAGTCCTATTCCCACAAACACCAGTCCGATGGTGTAGGGTATTTTTATGCGCTTGAAAATAATTGCCGATAAGGTGGCAACCAACAGCAGAATTACCACTGCCATCACCGCGTCTGAAAGGGAAACATCCATCATATTCTCCGTTTTACAGCTGCATTCAGGTTGAATTTATCAGGATCAGATTCAGGAAGGAGACAGGAAAAACATCTGTGTCAGCTTGTACACCACTAATAACCACGCGGCAAGTACGACAAACGCAAAATATTTACGAAGGGATTTGCCGGTTACCTTTTTTTGCAGACGTGCGCCGCAACGGGCTCCGAGTAAAGCGCCGCACATTAACACGGCTACCATCGGATAGTCAATATTGTGATCGATGGCATGAAACAGCGAACTGAACGCCCCGGATACAAAAATCAGCATAGTTGTGGTTTGCGCCGCGAACTTGGTTTCCTGTCCCACGAGATAAAACAGCACCGGCAGCATAATGACACCGCCGCCAATTCCCAGCAAACCGCCGAGAAATCCCATGATCAGTCCCAGAAAAACCAGCACGGGAATGCTGAACATGCCAGCGGGAATTGTCCGGAAGCGGAAGATCGGCGGAATCCTCAAACTGAAAAGCAATCCTACGTGAGTATCTTCGTTATCATCGGTATGACGCCGCAAATAAAAATTGTCGAAGAACATCCAGCCGCCGATCAGCAACAAAAAAACTGCAAATATTCCCAGCAGCACCACATTGACCGGATCAATTTCGGTACCATTAATCTTCCATGCCGCGAGACCTTTTATTGCTTCTACTGTTCTTACGCCGCAGAATGCGCCCAAAGGAATGCCAATCCCGGTGCAGGCGGCAACCTTGACTCCCATGAGACGCCGATCCAGATGGTGATAGAGAGAGAATGCTGAAGCACCCAACACCTGGCAGGCACTGGTACCGACCGCCAGATTCATTTCCAATCCTAAAAAAATATTTAACGCCGGGGTGATGATAAAACCACCGCCCGCGCCAAAAAAACCGGTAAGCATACCCACGCTGAAACCAAGTAGCGGGGCACCCAAAAATAATGTCCAGATCAATGGTAATCCTTTCTTAATAATTAGTGCCGACAAAAAACCTTTTCCTGTCGGCACTAATTATATACACTGATAATTTTAATTTTCAATTTTGGAAAAAAATTAGTTTCAATGATTGAATTTCGAGCTTTTTCGTCTAAATTTCCAGTCTGTCTGGAATTCGTTTATCACCGACAACGAAAAGTCTCTATTTCGGGCGACTTTTATTTTTCCTCTAATGGTGGTTGTAGCTCAGTTGGTTAGAGCGCCTGGTTGTG
>JAGYNC010000026.1 GCA_018400135.1 Victivallaceae bacterium | reverse complement strand
TGCGGAGCATGAACCCTGAAAGGCTTTTCGAGCACGGTCTAGCTAGAATATTCAAAGATGTCCCTAAAAGTAAACTTTTCATTAAATAAAGGAATACAACGATGTTTGAAATAGATATTGAGAGAAGTTTTTCAGCCGCACACTATTTGCGTGGCTATCGCGGTAATTGTTCGACAATTCACGGACACAATTGGACTGTGCGGGCGGTGGTGCGGGCCAAAAAACTCGATTCCATCGGCATCGCGGTTGATTTCAAACAGCTAAAGCGTGAGCTGGATACCATTCTGGCAGAATTCGACCACACTGATATCTCAAACCATCCGGAGTTTGCCAATTGCAATCCCACCAGCGAAAATCTAGCCATGGTGATTTTTCGACGGCTGGCAACAAGAATCAATAACGAGGATGTCGCGGTCGCCAGGATAAGAATTTGTGAATCACCGGGTTCCGGTGCCACCTATTTTGGAGAATGATTGTTATGGGCTCATTGTTGATTGCCGAAACGTTCACAAGTATTCAGGGGGAATCGACCCACGCCGGTCGACCCTGCCATTTTATCCGGCTTGCTGGATGCAATCTTAGTTGCGCTTATTGCGACACCCCAAATGCAAAAACTTTTAAACAAGGACAGTTGTTGAGTTTTGCACAAATCCTTGCGGCCGCGAATGCAAGTGGTTTTAAATTAGTGGAAATTACCGGCGGTGAACCGCTGATGCAAACAGAAACGCCAGCTTTATGTGCAATGTTGCTGGAAAATGGCTTTGAGTTATTGCTCGAAACCAACGGTTCTCTATCTATTGGTCAACTGCCGCGTGAAGTCAAAAAAATTGTTGATTGTAAAACCCCGTCCAGCGGGATGACGCAATATAATCATTATGACAACTATCGTTTGTTGGAGTCTCATGATGAAATTAAATTCGTAATCACCGATAGGAATGACTACGTTTTTGCCGTGAATATCATTGAAAAAAACGCTCTTTGGGGCAGAGCAGAAAAAATTTTATTTAGTCCTGCCTGGGGAAAAATTGACCCTAAAATTATTGCCGACTGGCTCATTGCCGACCGGCTTGCGGTGCGGTTGCATCTTCAACTTCAGAAATTTATCTGGGGCGCACTCGCTACCGGAGTCTGATTCTCAACAATGAATTTTACCGATGAGTAAATTATTACGGATTCAGGAGGCATCTAATAATTATTTATGGCATCGGTAAAAGCAGCGATAAATTTTTCGGCTTCCTCAATCGTGTTTTGTCGCCAGAAGCTTAATCGAATTGCAGCATAGGCATCGTTTCTGTTAAACCCCATGGCAATCAAGGCATTACTTGGAGATGAGGTTTCGGCTCTACAGGCGCTACCTGTAGCCGCGTAAATTTGGCTGTGTGACAACATGCGAATCAATACCGCGCTCTGATAACCGGGAACCGTGAAGTGCAGAATATAGGGAGAGGCGTTTCCCGGTGAAATTGTAAATGTAATTCTCTTCCCGTTTGCCAATTTAATGGAAGCCAAATTTTTTCTCAGATAGTGATTGATGTGCACTATTTTCGTGGAAACTTCCTGCATTGTTTCGCCACAATACCGGCATCCTTCAGCTAAAGAGATAGCCAATGCCGGGTTCGGACGTCCCGCGATGTAAAGTTTAGTGCGGCAGGATTCGAGATATTCCCACAAGAGATTAACTTCCGGTCTCTGGCGCAGAAGAAGCGCGCCTCCGCCGGGAACTCCGATCTTAGAGCCGGACACGACTGCGATATCAACTTGCGCGTTCTCGCATGGCAGTGGAATTTTGCCCGCGCTTTGAATTGTATCCACCAGCAAGAGGGCGCGCGACGCGCTTTCTCGCATTGCTTGTCGTACCGCCATAACATCTTGCATCACTCCGGTTTCATTGTGAACATGATGTATGGCAATCAATACCGTGTTGGCATCAAGCAATGCAGACAGTTTTTCTGAATCAATTTTTCCGCCCGGACAGGCTGCCAGACGCAACTCCGCGCCAGTACGTCTCAGCGCGGCAATCAATGCCGGATGTTCTGCTGCGGTGGTAACAATATTGCCATGGCGAAAGCCAGGATATTCGGCAAGCAGCGCGAACAGAGCAGACCCGGAGCTTCCCCAGAAAATACGACTATTTTTAATCGCCAGAGCGGACAAGAGCAGATCGGCCGATTCAGCAATACGTTGTCGCAATTCCCTGCCCATAGCATGTCCCGCCTCCTGATTGGCATAGCATGTTGTCGATGCCCGACAGTAGAATTCCAATCCATGTTTTCCCGGCGGCGCCGCTGCCGCGTTGTCAAAGTAAATGTGATGTGGTTGTTTCAATTTTTCCTTAATAGAATCTGTCGCCGGCAACCTTAGCATAGCTTGGGTAACGACGCTTTAGCGCTTCGTCAATATCGCGTGGAATATACTGAAAACGTTTATAAAACCAAAGATACTGTTCAGGGAAGCGGCGAATATAGGATTCTGAAAAATTCATCAACTCTTGAATTATTTCCTGTTCATCGGCATACTTTTCAAAGGGTTTGGATAACCACTCCGCGTGAGCTGTAACAATGCCGTTAATCCTGATTGATGTTCCAAATATAATTACTGCCGGAATATTATTGGCGCGACAATAATGCATAAGCGTTGCCGGAGCTTTGCTGCTCGGCACTGGAAGTCCGAAAAAATCAACGAAAATCCCGCCATTCCGGACTCGTGTATTCTGATCTATTAATGTGCCAACTCCATATCCTTCGCGCAACGCTTTGATTGATGCTTTAACCGCACCTTTGGAAAAAATAATTTTCAACCCGTCTGCTTTTTCACGATGCCCCCGGTTGAACAAACGGTTCAGGTACGGGTTGCGAATGGGCTTGGCGATAGCTACCATTTTGACATCGGCATAATATGGCGCCATCAGGCCGGAAGCTTCCCAACTGCCCAAGTGCGGATTGACAAAAATAATTCTCTCCCCGGCAGCAACGTGGGCCCTAAGTCGTTCAACAATGGGCGATGGCAGGCAGGTACACTGCTCAATTCTGCCGGGGTTGTCACTCATCCAGACAAATTCCAATAGATTGAGAAGCAGGTGAAACAGACTTTCTCTGCCGATATGCCTTACCTCTGCATCGGATAATTTGGGGAAGGCGACACGAATGTTAGCTATTGTCAGGCGGTGAATGCCGGGGATGATAATCATGATCCGGGCAATCAAGCGACTGAACGGCGCCAGAGTAACACGCGGAGAAATACGAATAATCCGGTATGGTAACCAGATAATAGCGAATTCGATGAGGTAACGTAATTTACGCATACATCTAATCTATTTTTCTTTGCGTTATATGCAATAAAGTTGAAAAAAAATGCCGGAAAATCCGGCATTTTTTAATGATTGACATAGATTGCTGAATCCGTGAGATTGTTACAGGCAAATCATTATGACTTTGCGGGTGTATCAATCTTGTCTTTTGCTTGCTCTTCGGCCTCAACGGGTTGTTTAGCTTGTTTTTCCGCTCCGGCTTTCCCTTTTTTTTCTGTCTGAGCTTCAATTTCGCCAAAAGTTTCGTCAAAAACATCACCCATGGCTACCATTTCTTCACCAGGCTTTAACGCGGTGCTGTATTCTTGCTCGGCGGCGCGATAATCTTCTTCCGTGAAGTCGGATTGCGCTGCTTTTATACTTAACCCGATCCTTCTTTCGTCGTGGTCTACTTTAATTACCCGTGCTTCAACTTCATCGCCAACGGACAATACGTCTTTGACTTTTTCAACATGATTTTTGCTGATTTGTGAAATGTGAATCAGGCCGTCAATTTTATGCGAAAGTTCAACAAATGCTCCAAATGCGGTAATTTTACTTACTTTTCCCTTGACTACAGAGCCAATTGCATAAAGCTTGTCTATATCTTTCCACGGATCATCTTCGGTTTGCTTCAGCCCTAGAGAAATGCGTTGCTGATCGGTATTGATATCGAGAATTACAGCCTCGACGTTATCACCGGGTTTCAGTACTTCGCTGGGATTATTTATCTTTCTGGTCCAAGACATGTCAGAAACATGAATCATACCGTCGATATCGTTTTCGATTTCGACGAATGCTCCATAACTGGTCATATTGCGTACCTTGCCCGTAATTTTGCTGCCAACAGGATATTTTTCAGCAAGCACTTCCCAGGGGTTGCGTTCTTTTTGGCGTAAACCAAGTGATATTTTCTTATTTTCCTTGTCAATATCAAGCACCACCGCTTCAATATTTTCGCCAACGCTGACGATTTCACCGGCTTTTGTCACTCGCTTCGTCCACGACATTTCGGAAACATGAATCAGGCCTTCAACGCCATCCTCAAGTTCAACGAAAGCGCCATACGGCATAATGTTAACAACACGTCCCTTGACATGTGAACCAACAGGATATTTGGCATCGACCGTTTGCCAGGGGTTTTCACTTTTTTGTTTAAATCCAAGAGAAACTCGCTCCTTGTCATAATCGATATCCAGAATCATAACTTCGATTTCCTGACCAACTTCCACCATCTCTGAAGGATGTGAAATGCGGCCCCAAGACATATCAGTTATGTGTAATAACCCATCGACACCACCTAAATCGATAAAGGCGCCGAAATCGGTGATATTTTTTACCAACCCTTTACGTACTTGGCCAACTTCCATCTCTTTCAGAAGTGTTGCCCGCTTATCTCGCAGTGATTCTTCTAATAGTTCGCGCCGTGAAACCACAATATTGTGGCGTTCATGATTAATTTTAAGAATTTTTACATCATATTCCTGACCAATATAGTCGTCCATATTGCGAACCGGGCCGATATCAATTTGGGATCCCGGCAGGAACGCTTCAACCCCACCGACATCAACAATTATTCCGCCTTTCACGCGGTGTTTCATCAAGCCCTTAACGATTCCGCCTTCTTCGCTTTCCGTAATTATTTTATTCCAGGATTTGATAGCATAGGCTTTTTGCAAACTAATCTCAGGCATGCTGTTTTCGTTTTCAATTTCCTCGAGCAAAATGTCAATCTTATCGCCCAGCTTTGTGTCTGTCCAATGACGGAATTCTGCTGCCGGAACGTAGCCTTCGGCCTTGTAGCCGATGTCGACCAATGCACCATCATTACGGACTTCAACAATCGTCCCTTCAATAATACTGCCTTCTGAGAAGTCACTCTTTATCAATCCCTCAAGCAATTCGTCCATTGATGGCATATTGTCGAGATCGATGTAGCTTGGTGAGTCGGTGGTTTGATTTGCGGATTCTTCTGTTGCCATGTTAGTGTTTTTCTTTTTATTTACGATATTTTCATTTTGTATCAACAACTTCCAACCATCCTGAAAGTTTGACGAAAGAAAAATATAAACGTCTCCGTTGATAATTCAAACGCTTTTTTTAGACAGACGTAAATTTCCCGGGAGTTCGCGTAATGGACACCCCGGGAGACAGCTATTTTTGCAGCAATTTTCTTTGGCATTTCTTACCAACAAAGCGTGGTATTCATTATAAAGACGAACATCGGGCGGTAAATTTTCCATAAAAAATTGTTGTAATGTTTCATAGGAACATTTATTTGGCATGGAAAAATGACGCAATGCCGCTCTTCTGGTATAGGTATCAATAACAAATGTGGGAAGATTGAATGAGTAAAGCAGAATGGAATCGGCGGTCTCCTCCCCAACGCCATTTATGCGAAGCAGTGATTGACGCCAGAAGAGCACATTGCATGTGTTTTTTCGCAATTGCTCATGCAATTTGTCAGCGTATATCAACCACCATTCTGCAACGTTTTTAAGTCGCTTGCTTTTTACTCGAAAAAAGCCCGAAGGGCGAACGGCATTCTCAAGATCGAGGTCAGGCATGGCAAGGATTCTGTTCGGACATAGCGCATCTATTTTACGTAGATTCCTAATTGCCAATTCAACATTATGCCAATTGGTATTTTGAGTAAGCACTGCGCCGGTACATATTTCCCAGGCAGAGTTGCCCGGCCACCAATATTGTTCACCATAACGTTCGAACAATAATTCAAAAGCCTTATAGACCAAACTCATCCTGAGCCGCCTCGCGTTTGTAGTGCACTGAACTTCTCCTAAACCGGGCCCATGATTTAGTATCGACAGTTTATTGTACCAACTCAGAAAGATATGGTAACATCTCAACTAACTTCTCTTTTATCAGCAACTCGGGATGCCACATGTCGTGTAACTGAGCCGCTAGTGCTGCTGCGGTAAAAGAAAGTAATACCAGTGTTAGAATTGCCATCAAAGTGTAGGCTGGCGACGCGGCGGAGGTTGTTTTTTTGCGTATATTCCTGAGTCTTTCCTGATCTCGTTGAACACGGGGAGGTCCTTTGGCGGGTTGTTCTGCTTCTTCGGCACTTTTCTTCTTTATTGCCAATCCGCCTTTTGGGAGCCCTTGCGCGGCGGGCGGGGAAGATGAATCCTGGCTATCCCCGGTATCGGAACTTTTCACTTTTAACCCGGGAAGCGTCAGCTTGGGAGCGGCTGAACTGGAACCTTCGGGTGTCGAAGGTTGTGGTTTTCCGGCATTCTCTCCGGGAGTAGTCAGCTTGATTGTTGCTTTCGATGCCGGAGTTTTATCATTCTTGTCAGAAGCAGCGTCTTGCCGATTATCTTTACCGGAGGCAGGGGTGTCGTTAGCTACAGTGCTCAACTTCACTGTTTGTTTTGATGCTTCGGAAACTTTTTTGGCTGACGCCACGGTGGGTAAAGGCAATTCAACCGCCATACCGCCGGTAGTTTTTGGACGGGCGATTTTTACCGTATCGTCAATTTTATCAGGGCTTGCCATGACGGCATCTTTTTCGGTGGCGGCAACGGCATCTTTTTCGGTGGCGGCAGTTGCCCCTGTGGCCGTTTTGACTTCAGGAGGCTTCACGTCGGACGCGGCGCCTCCCTGAGCCGTTTCTGGAGGTGCGGAGGGTTGTGACTTAGCTTCCGGTTGCGTTACTTCCGGGGTTTTGGGAATAAGTTTTTGGGGTTTATCAGCATTAGATTTAAGGGCTAACGGTTTTAATTTGACCGTTTTTTTAGTCCTGGTGTCGTCTAAAACTTTTCCAATGTTGCCAGTGTCAGTATCCCGAGCGCTCAGCGGATCAGTAATGATAGCGTTATCACTTTCATCAGATGCAGTTTTGTCTGAAGATGATGCCAGTTTGACCGTGGTTCTGGTTTTTGTGTCGTCGTCCGATTCTGCTGAGGACTTTTCGGTTGTCTTATTAACGGGAGTCGACAACGGTTTAGGTTTTAAGGGCTTAACTCCTCCGGGCTCACCTGCGGCAGGCGGTGTATAAGGTTTTAACTTTACCGTTTTTCTGGTGCGTGTATCGTCAAGTTTGTCGAGCTTGCCGGTGTCAGTTTTACGTTCGGCAATCGGGTCAACAATTTGCGGAGCACCGTTTGAAGCTAATTTAATAGTTGTACGCGTCGTAGTATCATCCGAAGGTTTTGCTTCTGTCGCGTTCTCAGGCGCAGGGGGAGATGTTGGTTTCAACTTGGGAACAAAGCCCGGGGTTGATGCAGAACTCAACTTGATTGTTTTACGCGTTTGCGTGTTTTCCATCTTATCAAGACTGCCCGTATCGGTATCCCGCTTCGTGAGAGGGTCTTCGACCGGCGGAACATCGGTATTGGTTTTCTTGTCGACATTACTATTATCTGACTCCGGCGAATTCAACGCCGTTTTTTCTTTCGGTTCATTATCAGCCATGTTAATCAGCTCCTTTTAGAATAAGACGCCTGAATTTTTGCTCCAACATCGCGGAAATTCACGTTATTCTGATAAATCTCCTTGTAACACTCCACGGCCGCATCCTTGTCGCCTGCCGCTTCGTAAGTTGTCCCGAGTGCATAAAGTGCTGCCATTTTTTCCTTATCCATTCGAACCATTTGTCCAACTGCGTCCCGCAGTTGTTCCACTGCCAGATCATACTGGCCTTTGGCTAAAAAACAACGCCCGAGATAAACCAGGCAGGGGATTTTGCGCTGCGGATTTTTGCGAGCAGTCTGAAATTGTTCCAAAGCTTCATCGATAGCATTGTCCTCAAATTGGATCACCGCCAAGTCGTAATGCAACTGGCTATCGTTAGGGTATTTGCTGACACGTTCCAATGCCCGTTCTTTTCGATATTGCTGCCGATGTTTTTCGATATCATGAAGTTGTTGATCTGGATTTTCATATTTATCGGGATTATTTTTCAGTTCATCGCGCATTGCATCAAGTTTTGCCAGATACGCTTTTTCAATATGTTTATCTAGCGCGGGATCCATAGCGCCAATCATTTTTGCAATCAAGTTAAACTGCTCAATAGCCTCATCATATCGTTTGGCCGCATAGTAAGCATCTGCAAGTTTACGCCGTATATCGGCTGAGTCTGTTGCCTGGAGTTCTTTTTCGTATTTACTAATGAGAACAGTTGCCTGGTCTTCGTCATGAATTGAACCTTCTTCAATCTGCCCTGCGACTGCATCCTGTTGAGTTTTTTCTTGTGTAGAACCCTCTTTTTCCCATTCGCCTTTATGCATACTGGCGAGGGCGGTAGCAGAGCGAAGTTCGGCTTGTATTTTTAAATCGTTTGGGTGTTGATTTGCCAGATGCTGAAAAATCTGTAGCGCCTTCATTGGTTCTTTGGCTTTCTTATAAATCCCTGCTAATTTGCGAAGATTTTTTTCATTTTCCGGAGCGAATTCGCGAATAATTTCAAGAGATTCGATGCTTATAAACAGCGCTCCAGCATTTTCCGCGGCATCGGCCAATAAATTAAGCAAAAGAGGATTGTGAAGAAAAGAAGCCAATTCATTCTCGCAAAGAACCATAGCGGCCAGCGGGTCTTTTTTGATAAGAGTACGTATTTTTGCGGCCTTAGGGGAAGTTTTAATTTTAGTTATCAGCCTGGCGATGAACCCTGTCCCGCTGGATTTAGCTCGTTCGTAGTTTCTCAAACACTCGCGGGCCGGTTCCAGGGCGGGATATCTGTTTACTACTTCCTTCATCAGATTGATGGCATAGTCCCAATTTTTTTTCTTTCCGGCATCCTCGGCTTTGCTATAAATGTCCCGGATATTGGACGGGATGTCCTGCAACTTAGTTTTGTCCATGTATGCTACCTCGGGGAAGTTATGGTTCCCAAAAAGATTTTTCCGACAATCACCTTTAACATATACAATATAAGTCACCATTTCAAGTGGATAAACAGGAACATTCTTGAAAAGCATTTGACAGTGAATATAGTGTGTATTTCTGAACTTATGGACGATTAAACAAAGGTACTTTTAATGAATGATAAATCGAACGCGCAATTACCGGAGCGCAGTAACTTACCTCACGCCGGAGTCTGGGATCTCGAAATTGTCTATCGAAGCGCGCATGCGTGGGAAAAAGAGTTTGAGTCTTTACGTCCATGCTTGAGTCGGTTCGTCTGTTTTCGCAATTGCCTGACTGAATCCCCGGACATATTAAAACAAGCGATAGAGGCTAAAGACAATCTCGAACGTTTGGCGGAAAAGGTTTATGTTTATGCACATTTGAAGTCAGACGAAGATACTTCTAATTCCGAGCACCGTTCGCGATTGGAAAGAATTCGCGGGTTGATGGCAGAAATCTCCGGTGAGAGTGCCTGGTTTGAACCTGAATTATTGGCCGCCGATCCTGAAATAATGGATCGATTCATCGCGGCGCCAGAATTAACCCTCTATAAACGCGGCTTGACAGAGTTGCTCCGGTTTCGCCCCCACGCCCTGTCGGCAAGTGAAGAGCGCATTCTTGGAATGGCATCAGACGTAATGGCGACACCACACAAGGTTTTCAGTGTGCTCAATGATGCGGACTTAAGATTTCCTTCCGTACCGGACGGCAACGGTAAAAAAATTGAGTTGACACATGGCAATTATCTTAAATTTATGGAAAACCCTGACAGAGAGATTCGTCGTGCTGTTTTTGGGGCAATGTATGACACCTATGAGTGTTTCTCCAATACTTTTTCGACAATGCTTGATGGTGAAATCAAACAACATGTCTTGTTGGCTAAACTGAGGGATTATCCGTCGGCCTTGAACGCCGCGCTTTTTGATGATCATATTTCCGGAGCGGTTTATCATAATCTCATCCATACTGTTCACGAAAAAATATCAGCACTGCATGAATATATGGCTCTGCGTGCCGAAGTGATGAATTTGCAAAAAATAGATATGTATGACCTATTTCAGCCACTTGTTCCGGAAAGCCGGATGGAGGTGGATTGGCCGTTGGCGGCCAAATGGGTCAAGGCCGCGCTGCAACCGTTGGGCGAGGACTATTGCGCAAAGGCTGAAAAGGCTTTTGCCGAGCGCTGGATAGACGTTTATGAATGTCGCGGTAAGCGCTCAGGCGCTTATTCAAGCGGCAGTTATGACACCTCGCCATATATCTTAATGAATTTTCATGGTACGCTGAACGATGTTTTTACTCTTGCGCACGAACTGGGACATTCGTTGCATTCTTATTACTCTCACCAAGCGCAACCCTACCATTATGCTGACTACAGTATTTTCGTTGCTGAAGTCGCGTCTATAACCAACGAACTACTGCTTCACGACTATTTGATGCGGCATGCCGACAGTGAAAATCTCAAAAGCCACCTTTTGGGTCATCTGGCAGATGAAATACGTGGTACTCTCTTTCGCCAAACTCAATTTGCGGAGTTTGAATTGGAAATTCATCGTTTGGTTGAAAATTCAGTGCCGCTATCACCAGATTTGTTGAACAAAAATTATTATAAATTGAACTCACAATATTATGGTGAAGCCGTGGTGGCCGATCAGCGAATTGCCATGGAATGGGCGCGAATCCCGCACTTCTATTACAATTTTTACGTTTACAAATATGCCACTGGCTTTGCTGCGGCGGTGCAACTGTCTAAAAATCTTTTGCACGGTTCACAAGACCTGCGTGATGCCTATTTCGGTTTTCTTAAGGCGGGCAGTTCGAAGGATGTGCTCGACATTATGAAAGACGCGGGAGTTGATTTATCCACGCCTGAACCTATTTGTGCCGCGCTGGAGTTGTTTCAACGAACTGTCAGGCAATTACGTTCAAGAATAATTAGAGACTGAACGAAAAGGCTTTTTTCGTCGGCTCTAATCATCTGGATGAAAATTCTTTTACGTGTTTACCAACATATATCTGCCGAGGGCGGGCGATCTTGGTTTGAGTTCCGATCATCTCTTTCCAGTGGGCGATCCAGCCGGGCAATCTAGCCAGGCCAAACATTACGGTGAACATATTTTCGGGAATCCCTATCGCGCTATAAATAATGCCGCTGTAAAAATCAACATTGGGATAAAGTTTTCGTTCGATGAAATATTCGTCGTTCAAGGCGACTTTTTCCAGTTCCAACGCTACATTCAACAGTGGGCTGCTGATTTTTGTAGAACGAAGAAATTTATGGCATTCTTTCTTAATGATTGCGGCTCTGGGATCATAGGTTTTATAAACCCGGTGTCCGAACCCCATCAACCGGAATGAGTTGTTTTTGTCTTTGGCGCGATCAATATACTTCTTGATATTAGCGTCTTTTTCGATCTTTTTCAGCATGTCAATGACTGCCTGATTGGCTCCGCCGTGCAGAGGTCCTGACAGGGCGGAAATTCCTGCAGAAATAGAGGCGTAGAGATTGACCTGCGCGCTGCCGATAGTCCTGACGGCGGTAGTAGAACAGTTTTGTTCGTGATCGGCGTGCAGAATCAACAAAACATTTAAAATTCTCACGGTCTCTTCACGCAACTCATATTGTGTCACTGGCGAAGAGAACATCATGTTCAGAAAATTAGCGCAATAAGGTAAATCAGGACACGGATAAACTACTGGTTCCCCGATGGAACGCTTATAGGCAAACGCGGCCATGGTACGAAAGATTGAAATCAGTCTCGTGGCCGAGGTATCAATATCCTCCTTCAAGGATAGCAGGTCGACATTGGGATAGAAGGTGGACAACGCGTTGATCATGGTTGACATAATTGCCATTGGATGAGCGCCACGGGGAAAATTATCGAAAAAGTGTCGCATATCTTCGTGCAACAGCGAATGCCTGGTCAATAACTGAGAAAATTTACTGCCCTGGTCGCGACTGGGCAGTTTGCCGTGAAGCAGCAGGTAGGCCGTTTCGACAAACCTGGCCTTTTTTACTAGTTCCTGTATTGGTATTCCGCGATATGAGAGTATTCCTTTCTCGCCATCAATATAGGTGATTTTGCTATAACATGCAGCAGTGTTCATGAAGCTCGGATCAACCGTCACCAACCCCGTAGAATTGCGTAAGTTACTAATATCCAGTCCCATTTCCCCATGGGTACCGGTTACTATCGGCAACATTATCTCTTTCCCGTCGATTTTCAGTACAGCATTGTTTGGATTACTCATAATATTTTTCTCCGTTTTTGTTCAGTCCTTGGTACTCCCGGCAACCTCTATCACTCTCACTCCGACGAGGAGATCATGCAGTCCGCGGTCGCACAGATAGATAAATGCCGGAGTAAGAATACCGAATACAAACATGGTCAATGTATAGATAAATGCCCGAAAGAAATAGACTTCCTCAATATTTTTTTTGGTAACAAAAATCCCCCAGTACCACATGCCAAAGGTCTGTGCGAAGTAGCCGTAACAGAAACTGTAATAGAAAATAATCAATAATACCAGAGGAATTGCCGCGAAAGTCACAAGCTTCTTTAAATATTTCTGTTGAACCCAGCGGGCATTTCCGGGCTTGCCGCTAAGACAAATATAGGCATTTCCGCTGTTGATGTCAACCCATTTCGACCCCAATCCGTAACCCGCGTCCATATCCGCCAACGTATAAGGCGGCCCGTTTGCCTCAAGGTTATCGTACGTGTGTTTCGCAGAGGGTTTCGCCGGTGTTTTGTCTTGCGGTAATTGCTCCCCGGAAGAGGCGGAAGAACCGGATAGTGGTGCGTGGGCTGAATCCGCGTTAACAACAGGGGATTTCTTCGAGCTTATCGCCGCGCGCTGGGACGATCCCAGTAGATTGTCTTCTTCTCGCAACTCTGCAATTCCGTTTTCTGTTACCATACCGGCATGATAATAAGCATAGAACAAAACTCCGGCGTAAACAGTCAGAACGGCTGCTCCGATCAACAACAAATCAAATATCCACGCGTAAAAGCGCCGCATGGTTCCCGCGTCGTGAGGCTTGTGGCGCTGAACAAATGTGGTATTTTTTTCTTTCTTCTGCGAAAACTGCTGTTTAAACGTTGTTGCCAGTTTGGCGGTTTTTTCGAAACTGGATTCTGTTTTCTGTCGCCTTGCTGCCTGCTCCTGCAATCGCTCATTCAACAGTTTGATTTGGCTTGCAGGCTTCCACCTAGGCAACATTTCGCTACGGATTTGGGTTTCCGCGGTAACGCGATCCTCATCAACCCATTTGGCCAGAGTTTCTTCATCAATCGGACCATGTTCGTGACCATCAATGTCTTTGATAATATACTTCATAGCGCACAACTTTTAGTTCATCAATCCGCGTTTGTAAGACCTCGCTCTTTCCTTTGGTTCGGGGTAAAAACTATACAATCTCGTTGTTTCTCCTCGGATTTTGTCGCCGCAATTCCACCCAAAGAGTGAGGGGTAGCCGTATTTTCGTGCACAACACACCCTCTTTTGCTCGTTGCTTCAGGATTTTCACCGGACAATTACGCCCAAAATCAGTTGTCCAGTTCCTGTTGTAATTCTTTATCGGCAATCATTACCGCGTCAGCCTGTTCCCGCCTGAATTTTTTTAAATCTGCAGCAACTCCACCATCGCTAAGCGCCAGAATTGCTATCGCATAAAGGGCGGCATTTTTAGAACCGTTTTTGCCGGCAGTTACGGTTGCAACTGGAATCCCCGGTGGCATTTGAACCGTGGACAATAATGCGTCCAGCCCGTTGAAAGGTTCGGAAGCTAAAGGCAATCCAATGATCGGCAAGGTAGTATGTGCCGCTATACTGCCGGCAAGATGGGCGGCCATACCTGCCGCGCAAATAATTATCTTAATCCCTTTGGCTTCTGCCGAGTCGGCGAAGTCGGCGGCGATTTTTGGCGTGCGGTGCGCTGACATGACGCGCGCGGTAAACGGAAGACCGAATTGTTGAAAAATCCGAAAAGCTCCCTGAAGTGAAGGAAGATCACTTTTGCTTCCCATTAAGATGGCTACAATTGGACTGTCTGACATACAAAGTTCTCCTTGCTTGTTTTGCTGATTTGGATTAAAAATCAGTTAGGGGAAGATTCGCTGTCCGTTTTTTGGGACTCCACCTCTTCTACCGCCTCTGAAGTATTGTTGTCGGGAACTTCGAATTCATAGCCGATTTTGCCCTCGGCAATTTCAAGCAGGGCAATATCGAGATAGTTTTCATCCTTGCACTTAACCATCGGACGCGCTCCCTGCGCCAGCTGTTTGGCCCTTTTTCCTGCCACCACAGAAATAATCTGCGGGTCTTTTATTATCTGTTTGGCACGTTCAAGATAACGGTTGTTCACGATTCACACTCCTTGGTTATAGATACTGAATAGTTTCCCGGCAATCGGTGAGCAAGCCCGGAGAAACCTTTTTCATAATACACATATACGAAATCAAAAAACGCTCAACGGCATTATTGACTTAGTAATCAATGATTTCGCGATGATTATCTATGATGGTCACATCACCGCTCATAATCCGCAATTGACGTTTTTTAAACTCAGGTATCGCTTTTAGAATATAACATTCGGCCAGAGCTTCTCGTTCACTGTCCTTATGGGCATCGCGCAGCATCAGCAGACCTATAAAAATGTAGCCTTCATTGTCTACAAGACTTCTGGCCATCAGGTCATGATATTGCGGGTCCTTCTTTTCGGCCACATATTTCACGGCTTTGAGATGTTCATCGTACATGCCTATAATATGCTCTTTCAAGCGCAACAACTTACCGGTATATTTCAACGACAGCAGTTCCTTGATGCGTTCATCATTAGCTCGTGTAATAACTCCACCAATGGCTGCAACTATCTGAAGTTGTGTTGTGCCCTCATAAATATTGGTAATTCTGGCATCGCGATAGAAGCGTTCAACGTTGAAATCTTTCATGAACCCGGTTCCGCCGTGTATCTGAATAGCATCGTAGGCCACTTGATTAGCAACTTCAGTCGTCAACGCTTTGCTCATTGGTGTCAACAACCCGGCAACCCGATTCCAGTATTTCATTTTATTGCGCAACTCCGGACTCGGCTGATCGCTTTTGTTGATCAGGTGGTTGTAGCCGTTACGCAAATCAACGGCACGGGTGGTTTCGTAGAGCAGGGTGCGGGCCGCAAGAATTTTTGTTTTCATTTCCACCAGCATGTCATAGACCGCGGGAAAATTGTCGATGGATTGCTTGAACTGCTCACGTTCTTCAGCATATTTTTTGGCTTCCTGATACGCGGCTTCGGCAATACCCAAAGCCTGCGCGCTAATTGCCACCCGCGCACCGTTCATAAGACTCATTACGTACTTGGTCAGACCGCGGCGGCGCTGGCCACACAGTTGGGCCGGCACATCGTTGTACTGTAATTCACAAGTGGCAACGCCATGTATACCTAGCTTATTTTCAATACGGCGCACTACCAGCTGTGGACATGAGTCACAAATAAACATTGACAGGCCACGACCATCACTGGAGTTTTCTTCCGAGCGGGCCAGCACCAGATGCACCCTGGCACAGCCATTAGTAATAAAGCGTTTCATGCCGTTCAGATACCATTGTCCGGTTTTCTGATCCTGCCAGGCTCTGAGTCGTACGGACTGTAAGTCGGAACCGGAATCTGGCTCTGTCAGGTCCATGGAACCATCAAATTCGCCGGTGGCAAAACGCGGCAAATAAGCTTGCCGCTGCTCTTCCGTGCCGAATTCGCAGATAGTTTCAGCGATATCCTGAAGCCCGAAAAGATTTTGCAGAGACGCATCGGCGCGGGATACCATCTCCGTCATCATTGTATAGATGGAGACCGGGAAGTTAAGACCTCCGTAACAATGAGGCAGCATTACGCCCATTACCCCGGCTTGTGCAAGATTCTTGAGATTTTCCTGTGTTAGAGGATGATAGGTTACTTTGCCGTTTTCAAAATGGGGTCCGGCTTCATCCACCTCACGTGCCCGTGGTTCAATATTTTCCGCGCAAATCTCACCAATGACTTCCAATACGCGACGATAGTTATCCACCGCGTCTTCGTAGTTTAGCGGGGCGGTATCGTATTTTTCCGCCTTCCGGTAATTATCCTCACGCAAGGCAACCACCTCGTTCATATCGAGATTGCCCAGGGTGAACCGGAGGTCCTTATTATCTGAATAAAAGTTGGCCATGTGTATTTTCCTCCTTAAACCTTGGCTTTGAATGCTTTGATGATTTTGGGAATCACCTCGTTCAAATCGCCGACAATCGTATAGTGAGCAACTGAAAAAATCGGCGCATGAGGATCTGTGTTAATCGCGATAATTTTCTTTGATTCATCCATGCCGGCACGGTGTTGAACGGAACCGCTGATGCCGCAAGCAATGTAAAGCTTCGGTCGCACGGTTACTCCGGTTTGACCAACCTGATGATCATGATCAATCCAACCGGCATCTACCGCCGCCCGCGAAGCTCCAACGTCTCCACCAAGCGCCTCAGCCAAGTCTTGAATCAACTTGAAATTTTCCTTGCCGCCAACGCCATAACCGCCAGCCACAATAATTTGCGCGCCTTTTAAATTGACGCTTTTTTCCTGTCTGACACGTTCAATAACCTTAATAACGGTTTCAGCATCGGAGAGCTCTGGAACAACTTTCACCAATTTCCCTTTGCGTGAAATATCCGGCTCTTCCAATTTCATTACACCTTCGCGCACCGTCACCATCTGGGGATCATCCCAGGTGTTGACAATAGTGGCGATGATGTTGCCGCCAAAGGCCGGACGAATTTGCATCAACTTGTTTTTATAAGATTTTTTGTTGACTTTGTCGTCAAAATCGTCAATTTGTAAATCGGTACAATCGGCGGTCAAGCCGGCGAGCTTTTCAGAAGCCACACGCGGCGCCAGCTCGCGCCCTTTCATGGTGGCGCCAAACAAAAGAATATTTGGTTTGTGTTTCTCGATCAAGCCAATGATGACTTTCGCGTAAGGCATAACAGTGAACGGTTCCAGGCGTGGATCTTGTGCCATAAACACAGTCTCGCAACCGTAATGATAAAGCGTTTCTACGCATCCATCAATTTTATCGCCCAGTAACAACGCTTCGGCTTTGACTCCCAGCCGGTTTGCTAACTCACGTCCCTTGCATACCAATTCGAGACTGACGTCGGCAATCTTACCGCCTTCCTGCTCGATAAATACCCAGACATTACCTATTTTATTATCTGCCATTGCTTTTACCCCAGTGTGTGATCTGCAATCAATTCATGAATCAAGGCATTAACGCCGGTGTCGCTCGGCTCAATTTGTTTGGCCTCGCCAGCGGTCAATACCACGTTCTGTATCTGTTTTACTTTAGTTGGAGAACCAGCCAAACCAATCCGATCATGATCGGCATCTACGTCGTCGGCGCTCCATTCCTGAATCAATAATCCTTTCCGCTGCAGTGATTCTTCTTCCGCAACCAGCACTTCAGCGTCGGTATAGTTGGCGTCGGCATGTTCTCGCACCAACTCGGAACGGGTTCTGGCTCGCTTGTATTTCATAATCCGTCGCGCTGCCATTGGACGAGGTTCATTGGCATCGACTACGGTCAGCAATGCCGGTAATGGACATTCTAGAATTTCATACCCGCCTTCAATCGTTCGTTTTGCGACAATCTTCTTGCTGGACACGTCGACCACATCTTCGACATAGCCAATCTGTGGAATCCCAAGTTTTTCGGCGAGCTGTGGGCCGACCTGGGCGGTGTCTCCGTCAATTGCCTGTCTGCCGCAAAGCACCAAATCATAGCTGCCTATTTTTTTGACGCAGCAACTCAGTGCATAACTGGTTGCCAGGGTATCGGCCCCGGCAAAAGTGCGATCCGTTAACAGGACACATTCGTCGGCTCCGCAAAACATCGCGTTGCGCAGTACTTCCACTGCCGTTGGCGGCCCCATCGTACCGACTACAACTTTGGCCCCGTAACGATCTTTCAGCTCCAGTGCCAATTCCAGCGCATTTAAATCTTCCGGATTAAAAATAGCTGGCAGCGCGGAGCGATTCACCGTACCATCCGGCTTCATTGCCTCTCCGGTAATGTTCTGGGTATCAGGAACCTGTTTGACAAACACAAGAATAGTGTAACTCACAGTTTCGACTCCCTTTCATTTTTGTTTATTGTTTGCTTTAGTGTCGTGAACCTTATCCTGAAACGGATTCAGTCTTTCATATGGATATATCAGAGAAAATAAAAGAACAGCCAATATAACACAATTCGTTGTGAATTACAGCGCTGATTTATATTTTTCTCGCTGATTTTGCTGAATCGGGCTGTCTTTTTAACGTTGTACGTGATAACTTCAAATAAACAAGGAAGCATCAATAATGAACAGTTCCGGATACAATAATCAGCAATGTCAAGCGAGAATCCAACACATTCTTTGCGTTTTCGGTTGCAGTTTAGATATCGGGCAGAAGTCTGCCGCACTTATTGTGCCACGGCGATGTTGTTGCTTTTTATATATCCTATCGCTTGGGGTATTGCTTCTACTGGCGACTGGATGTTCAACTCCTACAGGATCGTACCAGGCAACGGATTTCAGCGCGGTTCCGCAGTATGGCGAAATAGCCAGAAAATCCATGGAGTACGAGGGGGTGATGCGCAATCCGATTATCCTTGTTCACGGGTTTCTTGGTGCAAAACTTCAGGATATAAGCTCTGGCGAAGAAATCTGGGGCCGCTTCTACGGCATGGCAGCACGCAATCTCACGCCCCGGCGCTTGCATCAACTGGGATGTCCAATGATCTATGGCACGCCATTACACCTTATTCCAAACAACGCACGACCCATAGCCTTGCTTTCTAACATGGAGGTAGATGTGGCCGGTGTGGCGTTTTATTTTCAGGCGTATGATGTTCT
>JAGYNC010000259.1 GCA_018400135.1 Victivallaceae bacterium | reverse complement strand
CATGGTGTGTTCCGCCGCCGTGGGCCTGGCCACCGTGATGGTGATCACCCTCACCGGCCCCCAGCGGTTGGCCTTCACCCCGCTGCCCATCGGCGATGAGGCCGCCTTCAATCTGCAGAGCAGCCGCCGTTGTCTGCTGGTAACGGACAGCAACGTCAGACCGTTGTATGGTGAAACTGTCCGAGAAGCGTTGGCAATTGGCGGAGCTGAAGTCTGCGAATATGTATTCGAGGCAGGAGAAGAAAGGAAAACTCCGGAAACTATTAACAGCATTTGCCGCATGGCCGTGCGTTCAGGACTCGACCGAAAATCGTTGTTCATCGCCTTAGGCGGCGGTGTCTGCGGCGATATGGCGGGGTTTGCTGCGGCAGTTTACATGCGCGGCGTCGATTTTGTTCAGATTCCTACCTCGCTGCTGGCAATGGTGGATTCCAGTGTTGGCGGCAAGACCGGTGTGGACTTGCCGGAAGGCAAAAACCTGATGGGCGCGTTCTGGCAACCGCGCATGGTGTTAATTGATCTCAACGTGCTTGCAACACTCCCGCGCCGGGAAATTCGCTGCGGCCTGGCTGAAATAATCAAGTATGGCGTTATTATGGACAAAGAGCTGTTCGCGTTACTGGAAGAGGCCGGCAGCTCCCTACTCTCTCCCGTTCCTGAACAATATGCAAAGATTATTAAACGCTGTTGTGAACTGAAGGCTAAAGTGGTTGAAAACGACGAATTGGAAAACGGCAGGAGAGCAATTCTCAACTACGGTCATACTTTCGGACACGCGCTTGAAGTAGTCTCAAATTTTCGCCTCAGCCATGGCGAAGGAGTAGCTGTCGGTATGAATATGGCAGCCGAACTCGGTGTTATCACCGGACTCATTTCGCAGGAGGTAGTGATCCGCCAGCAACGACTGATGGAAGCATGTGAACTACCGATTAAAGCGCCATCGGACATAAAGCCTGATGAAATTTTTACTGCCATGTTGAAAGATAAAAAGAAAATCGGCGTCAACCTGCGTTTGGTTTTACCGGAAGAGTTGGGCAGTGTGGTAGTAACAGATCACATTGAGAAACGGGAAATCCTTACAGCCATCAGGAGTAGTTGTGACTGATCGTGAAGCTTACATCGTACTGAATATGATCTCCGGTGTCGGCTCGGCTCGGCTCCGAATGCTATTATCGCAATTTGATACGCCGATCCAAATTCTTGAACAGAATCGCAAGACGTTAGTCGGGGTCAAGGGCATTAGTGACGTGTTAGCCGAAAAAATCAGCAACTGGCGTCAACACTTCATGATCGAAGAAGAACTGGAACTGGCAGCAAAAGGTGGTGTACACATTATCACCCTTGCCGATTCAGATTACCCTGAAATACTCAAATCAATCTATGATCCACCACTCTGTTTGTATGTTCGGGGTACTATGCCCGACTTCCAGCATAATACCGTTGCCATTGTAGGCTCAAGACGCGCTACCACCTATGGCAGACGAATGGCGCAACACCTGACCGAATCCGCCGTGCTGGCCGACTGGATGGTAATATCCGGATTGGCTTACGGCATCGATGCGGTGGCTCATCAAAGCACCCTTGATGCCGGTGGCATTACTGTAGCTGTCCTTGGCGGCGGCCTTTCCAGAATTCATCCACAAGATAATGTGCCGCTGGCGCGCGCGATTATCGATTCCGGCGGCGCACTTATCAGCGAATATCCAATGCGTTTCCCGGTCAGTCGTCAGTCGTTTCCACGTCGCAATCGTATCGTTTCCGGCCTAAGCCAGGCGGTACTGGTAATTGAAGCGGGATTAAACAGCGGAGCGCTGATCACCGCGGAACTGGCAATTGACCAGGGCAAATCAGTATTTGCGATCCCCGGCTGCGTCGACAATCCTCAGGCTCGCGGTTGCCACAAACTGATAAAACAGGGAGCGCGACTCACCGAACAATTTCAGGATATTCTCGAAGAGTTTGAATTTTTGCCGGGATTCGACCGCCATAACTCGGGCAGTATTGCTGATACTAAAACCCCGGCCAGGGAATACACTACACCATCTGGCATAACGCCTGAGGAGAAAGCAATTATCGAACTCCTCGAAGAAGAACCCCGATCCTTTGAATCACTTGCGGCATTGAGCAATCTACCAACTGGACAACTACTGGGAACGCTGATGAAACTGGAGATAAAAATGGTCATTGTTCAGGAACCGGGGAAAATCTATTCACTGCGTAGTCGTTAGACCGTGCTCGAAAAATCCTTTTTTGGGGGTTCATGCTCCGCATGCCCAAAGGTTTTTCTTCTCACGGTCTTATAGCATTTCAAAGAACATTTTATGGAAATAGAAAATGAACGAGAGAACATCAGCGGCCAATCGAGCTACCTGGATCGGTTTTGGCAGCAACCTGGCACTTGCCACATTTAAATTATTTGCAGGTATCATCGGGCACAGCGGCGCCATGATTGCTGATGCGATGCATTCACTCTCTGATTTTGCCTCAGATATCGTGGTATTAATTGGTTTCAGATTTGTCGGTAAACCTGCGGATAAAAGTCACGACTACGGACATGGCAAATACGAAACGCTGGTGACTGTCGTTGTCGGAGGAATTCTGCTGCTTGTGGGAGTGGGAATCTTGTGGGATGGCGTGGTCAAAATCCGACTGGGCTTAGAAGGTGAATTGTTGGCCGCTCCCGGCGGCATTGCCCTTGTGGCCGCTATTATTTCTGTTGTCGTAAAAGAATGGTTGTATCGCTACACAATAACTATCGGCAAAAAGATTAACAGTAAGGCGGTGGTGGCTAACGCGTGGCATCACCGTTCCGACGCACTCTCTTCCATTGGTACAGTGCTTGGAGTGGGTGGTGCCATTGTTCTTGGCGAAAAGTGGCACATTCTTGACCCCATTGCCGCCGTGATTGTAAGTATCTTCATTATCAAAGTTGCGCTGGACATCTCGTCGGGCAGCATCAGAGAATTGACGGATGAATCGCTGTCCGATGAAGCCAAACAAGAAATAATTCAGATTGCCTCGGCGTTCAGCACAGTTACTGATCCACACAACCTGAAAACGCGGCGAATTGGCAGTGATGTTGCCATTGATCTGCATATTCGCGTGGCTCACGATATGTGTGTCGCGGATGCCCATGACATCACCAACAAAATAGAGGCGGAAATACGCCGCAGGTTCGGCCAATCCGCTTTTATTTCAATTCACGTTGAGCCGAACGCGAACAGCGAAACGAACGTATAAGAAAGTCGAAAAATTCAAGAGTAAACAAAATATGGGTAAGGCTTCATTCTTTCCTTTGAGTGGGGTCAATACTACACAGCCCTGTGTTCTGTGAAGCTTAAAATATCGATTTGGACAAGTTAAATTATGG
>JAGYNC010000258.1 GCA_018400135.1 Victivallaceae bacterium | reverse complement strand
ACACTAATCGTTCCTCCTCGGGTGTCGTAGCCTCGACCCCACCTAAAGAGTGTACCGCTACTTATAGATTTACAAAAAGTTTTTCAATCAGCGATAGTAAATTCAAGAACAAGTCATATATTTTCGGGTTATTCTTTGTCCCAGGGCTTCATTGCTCTTTCCAATAGCATTCTGCACATGTATTTAGCCGAACAGAAAAAAACAGTATTGTAAGGAGATACCTTAATGCACTGGATTGACTGGATTATTGTATTTGTTCCCGTATGTATCGTATTGTTTATCGGGTGGCGGACTCAACGTTATGTGACAGGCGTCGCGGATTTTCTCACGGCCGGTCGGGTGGCGGGACGTTATGTTGTTTCCGTTGCCAGCGGCGAAGCGGCAATGGGCTTAGTCAGCCTGGTGGCAATTTTTGAAATGTATTACAATAGCGGTTTCGCGTTTCAGTTTTGGAGCGGAATCACCGCGCCAATCGGCCTTTTTATGGGGCTAACCGGCTACTGTATTTACCGTTTTCGGGAAACCCGGGCAATGACGATGGGGCAATTCTTTGAAATTCGTTACAGCCGCAAATTCAGGATTTTTGCCGCCATTTTACAGAGTGCTTCCGGGGTAATCAACTACGCGATTTTTCCAGCGGTATCCGCACGTTTTATTGTTTATTACTGCGACTTGCCGCAGTATTTCGATTTTCTGGGCATGACCTGGTCAAGTTTTCATGCTGTAATGCTGTTTTTTCTTTCTCTTGCTGTCCTTATTGTAACACGTGGCGGTCAAATCACCGTGATGGTATGTGACTGTGTACAGGGCTTACTCAATTATCCACTGATGGCAATTGTGGTTATCGCTATTCTGTTCCGCTTCTCCTGGTTTGAAGATATGGCTCCGGCGCTGCTGGATCGTGAACCGGGCATGAGTATGCTTAACCCTTTTGATGTGCAAAAGTTGCGGACGTTCAACCTTTTTTACGTATTCGTCGGGATTATCAGTTCTGTTTTCAACCGCATGGCCTGGTCCGGTACCCAGGGGTATAACACTGCGGCACTGGACGCGCACGAACAGAAGATGGGGCAGGTGCTGGGAACATGGCGAACCGCATTCAATATCATGCTTTATCCGCTTCTGGCAATCGGCGCCTATACTGTTTGGAACAGTGCTCGCTTTGAGGGACAACGTGTTCCTATTCGCCAGGAGTTGCTTCAATCTGCGATGACAGAGCTGGCACCTGCCTATGCTGGTGAAATCATTGTTACCGACGCAGGAAAAAATCGGCAAGCAATTGCATCGCTGAAAAAAAACGATCCCAAGCGTGCAGCTTTGCTGGAGGAATTCAGTAAAGGTAAAGCCTCCTATGCCGCGCCGGCGCTCAAAAATGCCAAGGCTGACATAAAAGATGTTTACGCATTGCGTCGCAAAGGATTGATCGATTGGGATACCGAAGCGTTGACACTTCAGGGGACAGAAGATCGAAAGGCTCTCATCGAAGCTGAAGACCCGGGTTTGCATAAGACCGTGATGACCATCCATAATCAGATGCGTGTCCCCATCACGCTAAGGTATATGCTGCCAGTTGGTGTCACTGGAGTGTTATGTGCCATTGCCATTTTTCTGATGATCAGTACCGATACTACCTACTTGCACAGCTGGGGCAGCATTATCGTGCAGGATGTAATGTTGCCGATTCGCGGTCGCGCTTTCACTCCGAAACAACAGTTGCTGGCTTTGCGTCTCACCATTGCCGGGGTTGCTTTGTTTGCCTTTATTTTCAGTAGCATTTTTGCTCAGTTCGATTTTATCATGATGTTTTTCATGATCACCGGCGCTATCTGGCTTGGGGGCGCGGGTTCATGCATTGTTTTTGGTTTGTACTGGAAGCGTGGGACTGCAGGCGGCGCCTGGGCGTCTTTGATTGCGGGTTCCTCCATTGCCACCACGGGAGTGTTGGTGCAAAACTTTTGGGCCGGTTCAATTTATCCGTGGCTGGAACGTTATGATTTGGTCGATGCGGTGTCAATCTTTTTCGCGCGGCTTTCAGCGCCGTTTGAACCAATCATTCTCTGGCGGGTTACTCCGATGTCTTTCCCCATTAACTCCCAGGAAATATATTTTATAGCGCTAGTGACCTCCATAACCCTTTATATTACGATTTCGCTGCTGACCTGTAAAAAGCCCTTCAATATGGATCGAATGCTGCATCGTGGCGAATATCATCGTGGTGAGGGACATCGCTATGTCAAGACAAAATGGAGATGGTCTAAGATTCTGGGGATTGACAGTTCCTATACCCGTGGTGATAAAATTCTTGCCTGGAGCGTATTCCTCTGGAGTTTTGTCTTCCGCTTTGGTATTGTGTTTGTCGGATTTATCATTTGGAATCTGATTTCGCCCTGGCCGGATCATTGGTGGGCCAACTGGTTTTGGATTGATTACATCTACATCATGGGTCTTAATGCAACGGTTACCGTTTTCTGGTTCGGCATTTGTGGTACCCGCGACTTGATTCGTATGTTCCGCCGTCTGAATGCCAGAACCGAAGCTGCCGATATTCTTGATGATGGGCGAGTGGAAGGACATGTCAGCGCTACTGACCTGGCACTGTTTTCCAGAGTTGAAGATGATTCCAACAAAACTAAGTAAGAGTGGTTAAATACTCTGCATTGTTTTTGAACAAGGTTTGGTTCTTTGTGAGGTTCGCAATGAACAATAAAACAGCGCGTTTTCTCGATCGGAATTTTTCCGTTTTAATTTATCTTTTTGCCCTTGTCTGCTTGTTTTATACTTTGTTTACGGCAAGAAATAACGGATTGTTGCCCATGCCTGAAAGCGGCACTGACCAATTGGGCATGCTTAGAGCTGCTCGTGATATGTATCTTGGAAAATTACCCGATGCCGGGTACATGTACTCGCCAATTTACACTGCATGGTTATTCATCCTGATCGTATTGAGTCACGGCAATCTGGTTATCATGCGAACGCTTCAGGCCTTGCTGTGTGCTTTAATTCCGGTAATTATTTACCGACTCACACGTCGACTGCGTTTAGGACGGGGGACCGCGCAGCTTGCCGCTTTATTCTATTGTTTTTATGGACCGGCACTGCTGGTAGCTCTGGATTTTTTGCGGGCGGCCCCTTTAGCTTTGTGTTTTGTTAGCATGATCTATCTGCTGATTACTGCTTACACTGAGCGTTCTGCCGCCAAATATGGAATAGCCGGCATTGTTGCCGGCATCTGTATCCTTGGACGTGAAAATTTTATTCCAATTGTTTTCGCTCCGCTCCTGCTGCTCTATTTCAAGGATATCAGGCAGCACCTTAAAATAGTCTTTCCTATCTATTACTTTGCGGGAGTATTAGTGATCGTACTCCCGCTAATGTTTTATAATCTGGTGCAATT